>JAJBVW010000223.1 GCA_020866945.1 Oscillospiraceae bacterium | reverse complement strand
GAACACGGCGTATATGGTGTGGTTCGACGTGACGTTGGAGAAGGTATAGGAGCTGCCGGGCGAGACGGAGGAACCGTCTATCAGCAGCTTGCTTATCTCATAGCCGCTGTTGGGGGTGATGGTAAAGGTAACGCTGCCGCCCTCCTCCACCGAGACCACCCCGGAGGGGCTGATGCTGCCGCCGCTGCCGCACGTGACCGTGATGCTGTAGGTCGAAGCGGATACGGGCGCGGTGGCGCTGCTCGTGGCGGCGGGGGGCATGGTGGCCGTGCCGGGCGTGGCCGTGGCCGAGGTCAGAAGGCCGGAGAGAATGCTTGTGGCCGTGGGCGACGCCGTTTCCTCCTCCGCTTCGTCGGAGGCCGTGGAGCCGCCCAGCAGATTGGTCAGCGCCCCATAGCCCACGATGATGACCGCCGCGGCGATAACAATGGCAATCAGGCTCTTCTGCCAGCCGCGCAGGCCCTGGTCATTTCTGTCCGAGCGAGTATCCCGGCGGTCATAGCTGTCATAATCCTGGTATTCGGAATCCGGCTTCACATACACCGTATGGGCAGGCTCCGCCACCACCACCTTGGGCCGGGGCGGCACCAGCTCGTCAAAATCCGGCCGGGGCGGCGCTTCGTCCTCCGCGTCCGGGTTCTGCTGCTCCCAGTCCGGCTCGGGGGCAATGTCGTTCAGCTCCGGCTCGTCCTCGTCCTCCGAGGAAGGGGCCATGTGGCGGCCCCGCTCCCCCTCCCCGGCGCGGCGGGATATGTAATCCGGGGCAAACTCCCCATAGGCGTCCGGCTCCAGCAGGTCTTTGCCGTCCAGCACGTCCGTTATCTTGTCCTCCAAATCGTCCAGACCCAGGCCGTCCAGGTTCAGGAAGGAATCAAAGTCGAAGGGTTTTTTCTCTCCCGTCGGCGCGGGTTCCGGCTGGGATATGTCCCCGCCGTCCTTTGTCCATTCAATATCGCCGGCGCTTCCCAGGCCGTCAGAGCCGCCCGTCCGGCCCATCCTTTCGTTGTCGTTGCGGTCATTCATCATTTTTTACCTACCTTCGGCGCAGCAAGTGTGGTACAATCAATATAATATACCATCACTATATCATATTCCTGTAAAATTTTGAAGCACGAGGTTTTCCCAAATGAGCAAAACAGCCCTTGTCACCGGCGCTTCCCGGGGGATAGGCGCGGCCACGGCCCGCCGTCTGGCTCGGGACGGCTGGGACGTTATTCTCCATTACGGCCATTCTGCCCAGGCCGCCGAGGCTCTGGCCCGGGAGCTTCACGCGCAGACGCTCCAGGCCGACGTGACAGACCCCGCCCAGGTGGAGGCCATGTTTGCCGCCGCCGGGCCGCTCGACCTTCTGGTGTGCAACGCCGGTGTGGCGGAATACGGCCTTTTCACCGACGCCACAGAGGAGGTATGGCGGCGGGTGCTCGGCACCAACACAGACGGGGCCTACCGCTGCTGCCGCGAGGCTGCACCCGCCATGATTCGCAGAAAGTCCGGCTGCATCGTGCTCGTGTCCTCGGTTTGGGGCGTGCGGGGCGCGTCCTGCGAGGTGGCCTATTCCGCGTCCAAGGCGGCCATTATCGGCCTTGCCAAGGGGCTTGCCAAGGAGCTTGGGCCGTCCGGCATACGGGTCAACTGCGTGGCCCCCGGCGTTATTGACACGGATATGCTCGCCCCTCTGACCGAGACCGACAGGCAGGTGCTCGCGGAGGAAACGCCCCTCTGCCGCCTCGGAAGGCCGGAGGAGGTGGCGGCGCTTATCGCCTTTCTCGCCTCGCCGGACGCCGGCTTTATCACCGGCCAGGTGATTGGCTGCGACGGGGGCTTCGGCGTATAACGAAGCATATCGCCGTGCGGGGGCATTTTTCTCAGGCGATGCCCGCGATATACAGGCAGAGATACGCGGCGGGGATGGCAAAGAGGATGCTGTCCATCTTATCCATAATGCCGCCATGCTCCGGCATCAGGTGGCCGTAGTCCTTGACGCCGGCCATGCGCTTTATCATGGAGGCGGCGAGGTCGCCCACCTGCCCGAAGCAGCTTGCGATAAAGGCCGTGGCCGCGCAAAGGCCCATCGGCACCGGCGCGAACGGCTTGAGCACGAGCGAGATAAGCACGCCCGCCACGGCGGCGCTGACAGCGCCGATAATGCTGCCCTCCCAGGTCTTGTTGGGACTGACGCGGGGCGCCAGCTTATGCTTTCCGAGCGCGCTGCCGCCGATAAGGGCCATGCTGTCGCAGGCCCAGGCGCCCAAAATGGCGATGCACAGCACGTCCAGCCACACATCAGACCCGGCGGCATAGAGGGCAATGGCATAAAATCCGAAGGGCCACACCAGGACAAAGAGATTATCCGCCGCAAAATTCGCGCCCTTATCCGGCTTCAGAATGCCCCAGAACATGACCAGGAAGGCCACGAATGCAAACAGCGCCACCATCCACGCCACCGGCGCATGGCACCAGACCAATATCCCCTGCACCACCCCATAAACAGCCAGCAGAGGCATGGACACATATTTTCCCGCCCGTGTCAGGACGTTTTGCATCTCAAAGGCCGACATGACCGCAAGGGCCATGAAAAACAGCAGCCGCGTGGGCCGGCTCAAAAGAATGCAGCCCCAGGTAACAATCACAATCATAGCGGCAGGCAGAAGTCTTTTCTTTATCATCCGTATACCACTCCTTTTTTCCCTCATTATATGCCAAATCCGCCCTCTTTACAAGCCCAAAACGCCCCGCGGCCCGCCCCTGCCCATGAAGCCCGCCGCCGGGTATTGTACCCCCCCTGCTTATAACAAACCGCCTCACACGAGCGCTTTCGTGTGAGGCGGTTTTTCCGTTTTCTGCTGATGTCCTGGTTCAGTTTACTGTGATGCTCCCGCCGGTGAAGGAGTTGGCGCCGGCGCTGTAGTAGATGATGTAGAAGCAGTAGCTCCCGTCCTCTGGTATCTCAAAGGTATAGGACTGCTCCGCCGTCTGGACGACCGCGCATTCGGTAGCGACGCCGTCCTGCGTCATGCCATAGGCCATATAGCAGACCTCGTCGGTAGGAAGCGTCAGGGTAACGGTGTCCCCGGCCTTCAGGTCATACCCCTGGTTCCCCTCCGGGTAGAAGATGACCATATGACCGTTGGAAACGATGAAGTCCTCAAAGCTGCCGTCCTCATTCACAGCAAGCTCCGTGATGCCGGTGGGTACCATGTCCATGGTGTCCACATCCACAAGGGTGGTGCTGTCCCGCACCGCCTGCTCCTTGGCCTCTATCATAGCCTGCTCATAGGCGACGGCTTCCTCCGCCGTCAGGGTGAACTCCTCGTTTCCGTTTTCGTCATAATAGGTGACGTTTCCATCCCTGTCCTCGCTCTGGTACGAGGTCTGGGAGGCGCTGTTGATAAGCGCCTGTATCTGTCTGTTCGTCAGGCCCTCCGTGGAGGCAAAGCCCGTCCACTGGCTGACGGCATAGGCCGCGCCGGAAAGGGCCAGCACTGCCGCCGCGACGATGGCCGCGACGCCCGCCTTGGAAATACGGCGGCCCCGCCGGGCCGCGCCCTGGGTATCGTGAATTTTTTTCATAGTGACCTCCTTGATTTTTTCGGCGGAGACCATCCCCTCCTCCGGCAGCTCCAAATCAAAGCCGTCGGTGGTGTCCAGCATATCGGAAATTTTAATCTTCAACTGTGTAGCCTCCTTGTGTCAGAATCTCCTTGAGCCTGGCCCGGCCCCGGTGCAGACGGGTCTTGACCGTGGCGGGCTTCATTTGAAGCCTCGCCGCAATGTCTCCCACCGGCTGACAGTAATAGTAATACCGCAGGAATATCTCTCTGTCCGGCTGTCCCATGGACAGGACGGCCCGGTACAGGATTTCCCGCTGCTCCCGCTCCTCCAGGCCCTGCTCCATATCCTCTCCGGCGACAGACAGGACGTCGCCCTCCAGCGGCAGCTCTATGTTGGACTTCCTCAGGAACATTTTCGCCTTGTTCCGGGCGATAGCCGCGAGATATGCCTTGGCCTTGCCGGGCTGAACCCTGTCCCCGCTCTGCCAAAAGGCCACGAACACATCCGACGCGGCCTCCTCCCTGTCCTGGGCCGTCATGGCTCCGCCGGTGACGCTGTGCAGCACCGCGCCCACATAGGCGGCGTATCGGTCAATGAACCAGCCCAAAGCCACCTCATCTCCCCGCGCCAGCCGACGCAGCGCCTCTTTTTCATTCATCCTGTCACCTCCCCGGCGATTTATAACGGTACCGTTTTCACCTATCATATTGCAGCGGGCCGCTGTTTGGTTTCACAGCTGAAAAAATTCCGCACGTAAAACAGCCCCGGCAGGTGTTTCCCGCCAGGGCCGATGGTTGCAATCAAAAGCTTGACTTAATTATGCCGTTATGCTATTATTTTCCTCGAACAAGAGGGAAACGGCTCGACCTCCTTTATACAAAGGTACAAAAGGGGGTGACAACATGACGGTTGAGGAAACTATTTTACTACTTAACCTCATTGCTGTTGTTATCTTCGGAGTTATTAACATAACAAAGAAATAACCGGCCCCATTAACATATAGAACCGGCAATTTCACAA
>JAJBVW010000142.1 GCA_020866945.1 Oscillospiraceae bacterium | reverse complement strand
AATTTTCAAAGCAAGGAGAAATTGTATGGCAGAAATCACGGGCAGCGAGCTGCACGCAGCAATCGAGGATAAGCTGTGCGCCCATTTCGGTGTTACAGGCCGGCAGGCCACGGACGGCCAGGTGTTCCAGGCGGCGGCTATGGTCATTCGGGAAATCATGAGCCGCACCCTGGCCGCCCAGCCGGGACAGGAGCAGCGGCAGGTGCATTATCTGTCTCTGGAATTTCTGCTGGGCCGGAGCCTGATGAAAAACGCCTATAACCTGGGGCTGGGCGAGGCCCTGACTCAGGCGCTGGAGGCCATGGGCCGCAGCGCTGCCGATATATTCGAGACCGAGCCGGACGCGGGCCTTGGAAACGGCGGCCTGGGCCGCCTGGCCGCCTGCTATATGGACAGCATGGCCACCCTGGACATTCCGGCCACGGGCTATTCCCTGTGCTATGAGCTGGGGCTGTTCCGGCAGGTGATGGAAAACGGCTGCCAGACCGAGGTGGCGGACGACTGGCGTCTCGGCGCGCAGGGCTGGCTCATCCCCCGGGAGGAGGACACCTGCGAGGTGCGCTTCGGCGGCCATGTGGAGGAGGAATGGGACTACACCGGCACCTGCCATACCCGGCAGACCGGGTATACCAGCGTGCTGGCCGTGCCCCGTGATATGCTGATTGCCGGCTACGGCGGAAACCGGGTGAACACCCTGCGCCTCTGGGAGGCGAGAAGCCCGCAGAAGCTGGATATGTATCTCTTCTCCGGCGGACAGTATATGCAGGCCATGGAGGAGCGCACCATGACGGAGGTCATCACGAAGGTGCTGTATCCCGCGGACGACCATCTCCAGGGCAAGGAGCTGCGTCTGAAGCAGCAGTATTTCTTCGTCTCCGCCACGGCCCAGGACATCGTGAAAAAGCACCGGGCTACCTGGGGGGACGTGCGCTCCTTCCCGGAGCATCATGTTTTGCAGATAAACGACACCCACCCGGCCCTTATCATCCCGGAGCTTATGCGCATTTTCATGGATGAGGACGGCCTGGGCTGGGATGAGGCATTGACCGCCGTGGAGGGCAGCGTGGCCTATACGAACCACACGGTCATGTCCGAGGCGCTGGAAAAATGGCCCCAGGGCCTTGTGCAGTCCCTGCTGCCAAGGGTCTGGCAGGTGATACGGGAGCTGAACCTGCGCTGGAGCGCTTATCTCCGGGAAAAATTCTCCGGGGACGAGGCCCGCGTGGAGCGGTGCCTGATCCTCTCTGGCGGGCAGGTGCATATGGCGAACCTCTGCCAGGCCGTATGCTTCAAGATAAACGGCGTGTCCACCTTGCATGGACAGATTCTGACCAGCCGCCTGTTTGCGGACGTGTGCGCCCTCCGGCCGGAGCGGTACACCTTCGTCACGAACGGCATCGACCACCGCCGCTGGCTGGATCAGATTAACCCGGCCCTGTCGGGCCTGGTGCGGGAGCTGATAGGCCCCGGCTTCATCAAAGAGCCGGAGCAGCTGCGGATGCTCCACAAATACGAAAACGACACCGCCGTCCTCGACCGGCTGAGCGCGATAAAACATCAAAACAAGCGGTCCTTCGCCCAGTGGCTTGAACGGCAGCAGGGCGCGCGCCCCGACCCCGGTGCGGTGCTGGACGTGCAGGTCAAGCGCCTACATGAGTATAAGCGTCAGCTTCTGGCCGCCATGCTCATTACAAGCCTCCAGCAGCGGCTCCACGATAACCCCAACATGGACTTCCTGCCCCGTACCTTCGTCTTTGGGGCCAAGGCCGCCGGGAGCTATGTGACCGCGAAGCGTATTATCGAGCTGATAAACTCCCTCTCCGCGGACGTAAACGCCGACCCGGTATGCCAGGGGAAGCTCCAGGTGTTCTTTGCCGCGAACTATCGGGTCTCCATGGCGGAAAAGCTGATGCCCGCCGCCCAGGTGTCGGAGCAAATCTCCACCGCCGGGAAGGAGGCCAGCGGGACCGGCAATATGAAGCTCATGATGAACGGGGCCATCACCATCGGCACCCTGGACGGGGCCAATGTGGAAATGCACCGGCTTCTGGGGGACGAAAATATGTTCCTGTTCGGCCTGCACGCGGAGGAGGTGGAGGCCCTGCGTCCCAATTACCGCCCCCACGATTATTATGACAATGACCCGGTGACGAAGGCGGTGCTTGACCGCTTCAGCACAGGCTTCCGGGACGGCAAGAGCTATTCCGACCTTGTGGCCGGCCTGCTTTACGGCGGCGACCCCTATATGCTCCTCGCCGACTTCCCCAGCTATCGCGAGGCCCATGACAGGCTTTACAGCCTGTTGGCCGACCCCCGGGCCGCCGCCCGGGTATCCCTTGTGAATATCGCGGAATCCGGCACCTTTGCCGCTGACCGCGCGATTCAAGAATATGCCGGAAACATCTGGCAAATCTGAAAGGAGAACACATGAAGAAACTGAGCAAGATCCTGGCGCTGGCTCTGTGCCTGCTGCTGAGCGTGGGCGCTTTCGCCACCGGCGAGGCGTCCGGCGAGGCCTCCGATGAGACCGCCCTGTCCATGAACGCGGACGCGGCAGCCACCGGCACCGCCTACACCATCACCGAGGACGGCGTCACCGCAAACGAGGTCGAGGGCGTCGAGATTACCGGCGAGGTCACGGATGAGGGAGCCGATGGCATTGAGATGACCATCACCTCCTTCACCACCAATGGCTTCCAGGTGACCGGCGGCACGTTCACCATCTCCAACTCCACCATCACCAAAGAGGTGACGGAGGATGTGGACGCGGACGCGGCCGGCGGCTACATCGCCGGTGTCACCAGCGGCACCCTGATCATCGAAAACTGCACCTTCGTGAACAACGGCAAGGGCGGGCGCAACGGCAACTATACCGTTGACTGCGAGTCCACCGGCGTGATGGTGGTCATCAACTCCAACATCATCCAGACCGGCGCCACCGGCGACGAGGAGGGCTATACCGAGGACATCGCCGATCCCCCCTCCAACCTGGGCCTGCTTATCTCCGGCTATGCCCGCGCCAATATGTCCGTGGGCCAGTCCCAGACCTACTATTACGGCTCCTATGTGGAGACCGAGGGCTGGGCAGCGATGAGCACCGACTCCGCCCAGAGCGGCTTCACCTTCTACAGCTATGACTCCACCGCTGTGGCCCTGTACGGCGGCTACGGCACCTATGCCGATACCTCCTGCGTGGACTGGTTCTATGCCAGCACTCTGTCCAGCGCTGAGGTGGGCGCCATCATCTCCAACAACGGCGAGATCCATATGCGCAACGGCGCGGCTGCGGACGAGGACGTCCTGGCCTATCTGCCGGAGGATTATGAGGTAACCGAGAACTATGGCGACGGCCACTCCCTCGTGGAGGCCGGACGCAACGACTTCCAGCTCCACTCCCCCGATATGATGGGCAGCGGCGCAAGCTCTGACTACACCGCTATCCTCGACCTGGAGGACACCGACATCATCACCAGCACCGAGCTTGACGAGAACGCCACCCTCACCGACTGGGACGTGGATTACGGCCCCGCCGTGGCGGAGTACATCCAGCTTGTCAAGGGCGCGAACATCCTGGTAAAGTCTACCAGCGCTGACATCGACCTCACAAATGTCACCGCCGAGAGCTACACCGGCGTTCTGCTGCTGACCGCCCTGAACTCCGACTCCATGAGCCGCTACGCCCTGGCCTCCGACGATATGACCGGCAAGGGCGCCGACCTGACCATCACCGACAGCGAGATTTCCGGCGATGTGGACAGCGTTGACTATCAGCGCAACGCCACCGTGAACCTCGTGACCTCCGCATGGTACGGAGCCTTCGTCACCATCGACAAGGATCAGTGGGACGCTATGTGGTCTGAGGAGGCTATGGCCGACGAGTACTGCTACTGGATCCTGGATTCTGAGACCTACTTCGACGGCACCGGCACCATCTCCACCGTCACCGTGGACGAGACCTCCGTCTGGAACGTCACCGGCGAGTCCAACATCAGCGTCCTGACCGTGGCCGAGGGCGGCGTCGTGAACGGCACCGTCACCGTGGACGGCGAGGAAGTGGACGTGTCCGTTGGCGGCACCTGGGAGGGCGACATTGTCATCGCCCCCGTCGAGGCTGAGGCTGAGGCGGAGACCGAGGCCGCCGCTGACGAGGCTGCCGGCGACACCCCCGCCGGCTTCGACGAGAGCATGAACGAGGGTCTGGACGAGAGCGTTTACCCCCACTTCGACGAGTATCGTGATTATGTGGCGGAGATCGCTCTGGCCGACAGCTTCATGGCATCCCATAGCGTCATCCCTGACGACATATATGCCGCCGACAGCCCCTATATCGCCACCTTCTCCGACATTAACCCCGTCATCGGAGCCATGGATTACGGCGATTGGATGGCCGAGAACTACCCCGGCGAGGATTTCCCCACCGCGTAATTTTCTGCGCATAACCTATCCCAGCCTCCCCCGCCGTTGGGCGGGGGAGGCTTTTTGCGCCGGTTGAAAAACCGGCGCTCTTGCGGTATAATTTTATGCATAATACCCCACTTTACGGCCGGGAGGGTCTTTCTCATGACGGACGGGCAGCAGCGGGCGGCGGCGAAGGAGTTTGCGG
>JAJBVW010000014.1 GCA_020866945.1 Oscillospiraceae bacterium | reverse complement strand
CTTTACTATTGTAATAGGTAACACAAGACAACGAAAGACAAGGGAGGTGTTTTGCCTTGCCCGCCCATTTAAAACCCTCGCCCCCGCCCAAGCACAAGGTCGTGCGGGAGCGCATCGGCACTTTTTTCAAGAAGGTGAAGGAGCGCCTGGGCGCGTTCTTTTTCATCCTGCGCGGCAAAGGCCGCGATTTTCTGACGTGGTATCGGGCGCAGTCCTGGACACTGCCCCATCTCGCCCTGTTCCCGGCGGTACTGGTATATGAGGAGGTTCTGCTGCGGCTGTTCGGCAGCGCGGGGCTTTTCCAGAGCCTTATCTATCCCGTGATTTTCGGCCTGGCCGCCGGTCTGGCCGCCGCGGCCCTAACGAGCCTGTTCCGGGCGAGGATAAGCCGCGTCATCAGCATTATTCTGCTGCTGGCCATTGCGCTGCTGTACACGGTGGAGTGTCTCGTGCAGTACAGCTATCAGGTATATATGACCATCGCCTCCATCGCGAGCGGCACCGGCCAGGTGGTCGGCGGCTTTACCTCCGATTTGCTGCGGGCTATTTTCTTCGGCCTGCCGAAGATATTCCTGTTTTTCCTGCCGGCGCTGTTTTATATCTTCACCGGACGGCGGCGCATCCCGGCCAAGCGGTATCGCCCCGCCTTCGTGGGCATCCTGCTGGTGATGGCGCTGCTGGTGCAGGGAGTGGGCGTATTGTCCGCCACGCTGGGAAAGCAGAGCAGCAAATATAAGGACGGCTTTGAGTTCAACACCGCCACGCAGACCTTTGGGCTTATCACAAGCCTGCGGCTCAATTCGTCCCGCTCCCGCTCCTCCACGAGCTTCGTGCTGGAAACCGTCGAAGCGACGGAGACGGAGACAGAGGAATCGACCGAGACCTCCGAGGAGGCCGAGGAGGCGGAGGAGGGCTATGGTCTGAACGCCATGGACATCGATTTCGCGTCCTATAACGCTGTGGACGAGGATTATCTCGCGCTGAACGAGTATGTCTCCTCCCTGACGGCCAGCAGCAAAAACGAGTATACCGGCCTGTTTGAGGGGAAGAAACTCATCCTCATCTGCGCCGAGGCGCTTTCCGACTGCGTGATAAACGAGGAGCTGACGCCCACCCTTTACCGGCTGGTGCATAACGGCTTTTATTTCTCCGAGTATTATCAGCCCTCCTGGGGCGGCAGCACCTCCACGGGCGAGTTCTCCTTCGTGATGGGGCTTGTGCCTGTCAACGCTGTCCAGAGTATGCTCGATTCGCAGGACAACCGAAACTATTTCACCCTCGGCTCCCAGCTCCAGCGGCTCGGCTATTACAGCGCGGCCTTCCACAACGGGGTCTATACCACCTACAGCCGGAACCTGACCCATGCAAATCTGGGGTACGACACCTTCCTGGCGTTCGGAAACGGCCTGGAGGACATCGTGGGCGCGAACAGCGCAAACGACATCGTCATGTTTGAATCCACGCTGCAAACCTATATTGACAAGCAGCCCTTCAGCATTTATTATATGACCATCAGCGGGCATTGTCCCTACAGCGCGGACAACATCAAGTCCACGACCTATATTGACCGGGTCAGAGAGGTGCTTGGCGACACCTATAAGGACACGACGCTGTATTATTTCTGCTACCATATGGTGCTGGAGGACGCGCTGACCTCCATGATTGAGATACTGGAGGAGGCCGGCATTGCCGACGACACCGTCATCTGCCTGACCTCTGACCACTACCCCTATGGACTGGAAAATACCGCCACCTTCGGCAACACCGAGGACTATGTGACAGACCTATACGGCTATGAATACACAAACAGCTGGGAGCAGGATCACAACGTCCTTATCATCTGGTCCGAATGCCTGGAAAACGAGTATCAGGACATGGCCTGCGAGATTTCCGAGCCTACCTACAGCCTGGACATCGTCCCCACCCTCTCGAACCTGTTCGGACTGGAATTTGACTCCCGTCTGCTGGTGGGACGGGACGTGTTCTCCGACGCGGAGGCGCTGGTCGTCTGGAACAACTACAGCTGGGCCACGGTCGCGGGAAAATACGACTCCTTCTCCGCCACCTTCTATCCGAACGACGGATACACGGTAGACGACGACTATATCGCCCGCATCAAGCAGATTGTATCGAACAAAATCAGCTTTTCCGAATCCGTCATCGACAAGGACTATTACCGCTATCTGTTCGGCTGACAGCCTTTCAGCCGTCTTACGAAAAGGAGCCTGGCTATGAGCTGGATTTACGATTTAATACTGGTCGCCATGTTTTTGTCCATGGTCGTGAAGGGCTGGCGGCAGGGGATGCTCTCCGCACTGCTGCGGCTGCTGGGCTGGGCGGTGGCGGTAGTGCTTATCACCAACTGGGGACTCACCTGGTCTCAGACCATCTATGACGACTATGTGGAGGCCCCGGTGGTCGCAGCCGTGGAATCCGCCATTCCGGCGGACGCCATCGCCGCCATGAACAGCGGCGCAGAGGCGCTGGACGACGTGCAGGAGGTGCTGGACAGCCTGGGCGGTCTGCTGGGCGGTCAGGTCGTGAACGACGCGGACATCGCCTCCATCACCGCCCTGCTCCGCACGGACGGAACCACTCTGGCCCAGGCCATTGTTCAGACTGTTCTGGAGCCGGTTCTGACAGGAGTAATACGAATCGTGCTGTCCATCCTCATTCTGATTGCGTCGCTTCTGCTGTTCGGTATGCTGGCCCGGCTGGCCGCCTCCCGCAGACGCGGCGGCAGCATCCTCAACCGCACGAACCGCCTCCTCGGCGGGGCACTGGGTGCGCTGGAGGCGCTTATCACTGGGTACATCTACGTCTATGTCCTGTCCCTGCTGGCCTCCTTCATCACAGCGAGCTGGCTTTCCCCCGCCATTTTGAACGACACGATTTTTGTCAGCCTGTACTTATAAAGCCTCTCAAATACAAGCATCCCGCCCCGAAAAATGGGGCGGGATGCTTTATTTTGCAGTTATAGTGGGTGTAGCCCAGTACCTGTACGCGGCGGCAGGCACATACATCTGAAGGCGCCTCTAATGCTCCTGTACATCGGACGGGATTTCCATCTGCTGATACTCAATTTTCTCCCAAAGAAGCGTCTCCATCAAAAATATCCTTCGTTCTTCCTGTGTCATATTACCCCAATCTCTCGATTGCCTTTACCGGGCAGTTTTCAAAACAGTTGCCGCAGTGAAGACAATGTTCCTGATGAATCACGCTTGGTTTGCCCTTTTCGATTGCTCTTTGCGGACATACCTTCACGCATTTGCCGCAGCTGATACAGGCATCCGTGATGTGATACCCCTTCGGCCGGATCGCTCCCTTTCCAACCGTATAGCTCTCCCTGAAAATCGGATTGACGCCGAGATGGAAGTATTCGATTTCAGCATCCCGTATTGTAAAAACGATACCGATTTTTCTTGTATCACCAGGATAGACATTGGCGAGATAGGGCTGCTCATCAAAAATGATGTCTGTCCATTTCTGCTGCTCCTCCTGGGGAACGGGAACCGCCCGTCCGGAAAGGCGGATCATTTCCTTGTAGCGGGTGTAGCCCAGTACCTGTACCCGCCCGTCGGATAACAGCTCCCGGCAAAAATTCTTTCCTCTCGCCGTAAAAAAGTACATTGCGTCAGGCTCATAGTGAATGGCGCTGATATTTCTGACCTGCGAATTTCCACCGGAATCCACAGTCGAGAACGCCAGCACGCCAACATATTGCAATTTTTTCAAACAGGTTTGTGCATCCATAAAAAGCTTCCCATCTAAACCCTTAATATACGGTCATTTTTGCGCGGCTTTCCTGTGGGGTGAGGGTCGCCCTCACGGGGATAACCGAGCAGAAGCTGCATGACCGCATAATAATCCGTGCGAATATTCCATTTTTTCAGGATTTCCTGCCCGTATGGGTCGGCAAATGCCGGCCAGCCTTGGCCAAGATAGCAGGAACCAATCCCCAGCGAATCCGCTGCCAGCATCATGTTTTCGGCGGCTACCGCACAGTCCTCCGCGGCAAAGAGAAAGTTCTTCGGCGCAAACATGGTGATGACCGTAGGCGCATCGTAAAAAGCGTTTTTGATATTTGGGTCGTCCGCAATGCTGGGCTGTTCTTTTGAAACATAGCTTGTGGCCGTCGCCATATGCGGGTTGGAATTTGCCCGCTTAATGCGTCCCAGCCGTTCGTTGACCTCTTTATCCTGGCAGACGACAAGAATCACCCCCTGCTTTCCCCCGGCGCTGGGAGCATACAAACCGGCCTGTAAGATTTCCTGCAATGCCGCCTCTTCAATCTGCCTTGTGTCAAAGCGGCGAATCGCTCTGCGGTGCATGATCGTTTCCATCAGTTCACCCATTTTTAGATAGCCTCCTTTTTAAGATATTTCATGCCAGCACTGCGGGTCAGCGGCGTAGAAGTTCCCGTCCTTCCCGCTGGCTACAGCGGGACAGCCCCGGCAGAATGCCAGCAGCTCACATTTGGAGCATTTCTCAAACTTCGTATAATCCCGGTAACGCTCCATCTCGCAGACCCAAACATCCGCCAGACGGTCTTCAAACACATTGCCGACCTTGCTGTTCTGAACCCGGCGGCAGGCGTACACATCCCCGGTGGGCAGGATGGTCAGGTGGCAGTTGCCGCAGTTGC
>JAJBVW010000108.1 GCA_020866945.1 Oscillospiraceae bacterium | reverse complement strand
CATTATCCCCCTGCGGGAGGATTTTTCCATCGACCCGGCGGATTACTGCGGGCTGGGGGAAAACATCATCATCCCGAACCCCCCCGCCCCCCCGGGCCTGGCCCTTTCCGTCGGCCAGATTGAGGCGATTGTCCGCACGAACCCGGACAGCGTCGTTATCATCGACGAGGCATATGTGGACTTCGGGGGCGAGAGCTGCATCCCGCTGCTGGGGAAATATGAAAATCTTCTTGTAACGCAGACCTTCTCCAAATCCCGCTCCCTCGCGGGGGCACGGCTGGGCTTCGGTCTCGGCAGTCCCGCGCTCATCCGGGATTTGAACACGGTGAAATACTCCGTGAACCCCTATAACGTCAACCGCATGACCCAGGCCGCGGGCGTTGCCGCCATCGGGAGCCGGGACTATTATCAGAAAAACTGCGAGACGATTGCGGAAAACCGGGCCTATACCACACAGGGCCTCGCCGCTCTGGGCTTCGAGACGCTGCCGTCTCTCGCGAACTTCATCTTCACCCAAAGCCCGGCCATCCCCGGCGGGGCGCTGTATCAGGCGCTGAAGGAGCGGGGCGTCCTGGTGCGCCACTTTGACCAGGCGCGGATAAGCAATTTCATCCGCGTCACGATTGGCTCCCGCCCGCAGATGGACGCCTTTCTGGACGCTGTGCGGGCCATTTTGAAGGAAAGGGGACTTTGACCCATGCGAAACGCCGTCATTGACCGCAAGACCGCCGAGACCGACATCACCCTGGGCCTGTACCTGGACGGAACGGGCGAGGCGCAGATAAGCACCGGCATCGGCTTTTTAGACCATATGCTGACCCTGTTCGCAAGCCACGGACAATTTGACCTCTCCGTCTCCTGCAAGGGAGACCTCCAGGTGGACGGCCACCACACCACGGAGGACATCGCCATTGCGCTGGGAACCGCCTTCTCCCAGGCCATTGGGGACAAGCGCGGCATCCGCCGATATGGGAGCATCCTGCTGCCCATGGACGAGGCGCTGGTGCTCTGCGCCGTGGATATATCCGGGCGGAGCTGCCTGCGGTATCAGATGGCCCTGCCCGCGCAGCGGGTCGGGGATTTTGACACCGAGCTTACAGAGGAGTTTTTCACCGCCTTCACCCGCGCCGCCGGGGTCACACTCCACATAAGGCAGCTTGACGGGACGAACACCCACCACATCATCGAGGCGGCCTTCAAGGGCTTTGGCCGGGCGCTGCGCCAGGCCGTCAGCCTGGACGAGGCAAGGCCGGACGCCATTCCCTCCACCAAGGGGGTGCTGTGATGATCGCCATTATCGACTACGGGGTGGGAAACCTCTTTTCCCTCCGGCACTCCCTGGCCGCCATTGGGGCGGAGGCCGTCGTCACCGGGGATGCGGGCGAGATACAGCGGGCGGAGAAGCTGATCCTGCCCGGCGTCGGCGCGTTCGGGGACGCGGCGGAAAAGCTTCGGGCCGCGGGCCTTGACGAGACGGTGAAGACCGAGGCGAAAAGCGGCAAATATATTTTGGGCATATGCCTCGGTATGCAGCTGCTGCTGGACAGGAGCTTTGAGTTCGGGGAGCATCCGGGCCTCGGGCTTATCCACGGGGACGTGGTGGATATGTCCCCCATCCTCCCGGAGGGGTACAAGGTTCCCCACATCGGCTGGAACGCGCTGCATCTGCGGCAGAAGGAGCATCCGCTGTTCCGCCATATCCAGGAGGGCGACTGCGTCTATTTTGTCCACAGCTTCTATGGCGCCAACTGCGGCGACGCGGTGCTGGCCACCGCCGAATACGGCCCGGAGCTGACCGCCGCCGTGGGCATGGAAAACGTCATGGGCTGCCAGTTCCACCCGGAAAAGAGCGGCCCGGTGGGCCTGCGGATTTTGCAGGCGTTCTGCGAAATGTGAGGGCTGGGCATGATTATTTTACCTGCCATTGATTTATACGAGGGCAAGGCCGTCCGCCTGCTGCGGGGGGATTACGCCCAGATGACCGTATACAGCGACAGCCCCCTGGAGGTCGCCAAGGATTTCCAGGCCGCCGGGGCGGAATACATCCACATGGTAGACCTCGCCGGGGCCAGGGACGGGGACACCCCCAACTTCGACACCGTCGCCGCTGTGGCCGCCGGAACAGATTTGAAGGTCGAGATCGGCGGGGGTATCCGCAGCGAGGCCGTCATCCGCCGCTATCTGGACGCCGGGGTGGAGCGGGTGATTTTAGGCACCGCCGCCATCACGGACTGGGATTTTTTCCGGGAAATGGTGGAAAAATACGGAAGTCATATCGCCGCCGGGGCGGACTGCCGGGACGGCTATGTGGCCATTAAGGGCTGGCTGGAGACGAGCGCCGTCACCTGTGACGAGTTCTGCGGGAGGCTGGACGCCATCGGAGTCAAGACCCTCATCTGCACGGACATATCCAAGGACGGGGCCATGGGCGGCGCGAACCGGGCGCTTTACAGCGAGCTTTCCGCGCGGTATTCCATGGACATTATCGCGAGCGGCGGGGTATCGAGTCTTGAGGACATTCAGGCCCTGCGGGACATGGGCCTGCACGGGGCCATCCTGGGCCGGGCCTATTACACCGGGGCTGTGAAGCTCCGGGAGGCAATCGAGGTGGCATTATGATTACAAAACGCATTATCCCCTGCCTGGACGTAAAGGACGGGCGGGTCGTCAAGGGCGTGAACTTCCTGGGCCTGGCCGACGTGTCGAACCCGGTGAAACTCGCGGAATATTATTCCCGCAGCGGGGCGGACGAGCTGGTGTTTTATGACATCACCGCCTCCGCCGAGGGCCGCGCCCTGTTCACGGACATCCTGCGCCAGACGGCCTCCACTGTGTTTATCCCCCTGACTGTCGGCGGCGGCATCAATACCGTGGATGACTTCGACCGCGTGCTGAAATGCGGGGCGGACAAGGTCAGCGTGAACTCCGGGGCCATCAAAAATCCCCAGCTCATCCATGACGCCGCCCAGCGGTACGGCAGTCAGTGCGTTGTGCTGTCCGTGGACGCGAAGCGCCTGGACGGCGGCTTCCGGGTCTTTGCCCGGGGCGGGCGGGACGACACGGGCCTCGACGCGATTGAGTGGATCAAGCGGGGCGTGGCCCTGGGCGCGGGCGAGATTGTCCTCAACTCCATCGACACGGACGGTGTAAAGGGCGGCTTCGACCTGGAAATGCTGGACGCCGTGTGTCAGGCCGTGAGCGTGCCGGTTATCGCCTCCGGCGGGGCCGGGTGCGCGGAGGATTTTGTGACGCTGTTCAAAACGCTTCCCAAGGTGGACGCGGGGCTGGCCGCGGGGATATTCCACTATGGGGAGCTGACCATCCCGGATTTGAAGGATACCCTGGCAGAAAACGGAATTTTGGTAAGGAGAGAGAACCATGCTTAATATAGACGAACTGACGTTTGACCACCGGGGGCTTATCCCCGCCATCGTCATTGATTCCCAAACGAAAAAGGTGCTGACCCTGGCCTATATGAGCCGGGAGAGCCTGGAAATTTCCATGGAAAAGGACATGACCTGCTTTTTCAGCCGCAGCCGCCAGGAGCTTTGGCTCAAGGGCGAGACCAGCGGAAACTATCAGCATATTGTGTCCATCACCGCCGACTGCGACCGGGACGCCCTGGTGGTGGAGGTCGTGAAGGACGGCCCCGCCTGCCACCTGGGGACGGACAGCTGCTTCAACGACCTCGTGTATACCGGCGAGACCGCCCCGGCCTTCTCTTATGAGGGCCTGATGGCCCTTTTGCAGGGCCGGAAGGACAACCCGCCCCCCAACTCCTATACCTCCTACCTCTTTGAGAAGGGCACGGACAAGATTCTCAAGAAAATAGGCGAGGAGGCCACGGAGGTGGTCATTGCCGCGAAGGACAACGACAAGGAAAACACCATTTACGAGCTGGCAGACCTCGCCTATCACGCTATGGTGCTGATGGTGCAGATGGGCATTACCCTGGACGATGTGACGGCGGAGCTTGCCTCCCGGCACGTCATCGACCACAAGGTCAAGCAGGAAAAGATGAAGTGATGGGCCGGCAGAATCTTCACACCCACACCGTCTTTGACGACGGGCAGAACACCCCCATGGAGATGGCCCAGGCCGCGCTGGACGCGGGCCTTACAAGCCTTGGGTTTTCCGCCCACTCCACCATTCCCTATGAAAACGACTGGTGCCTAACGGACGAGACCATCCCCGCCTACCTCGCCGCCATCGGGGAGACGAAGGCCGCCTTCGCCGGACGGCTCGCGGTCTATAACGGCATAGAGCTGGACGGCCTCTCGACACAGGACACGTCGTGCTTTGACTATGTCATCGGTTCCCTGCATCACATCGCCGTGGACGGCTGGACGCCCACCATCGACCTGAGCGCCGAGAGCACCCGGGAGACGCTGGAGACCTATTTCCGCGGGAACGAAAAGGCCATGATCGAGGCCTATTTCGCGCAGTATGATGAGATGGCGAGAAACCCGAGGGTGAACATCGTGGGCCATCTCGACCTTCTGTGCAAGTTCTGGGAGACGGACGGCCTGTTCGACCCGGCGGGGCATGATTTCCTGGGCTGTGCCAAAAGGGCCGTCATGCAGCTCGCCCGCACGGGGAAGATTTTCGAGGTGAACACCGGGGCCATGTGCCGGGGCTATCGCCATGAGCCATACCCCAGCAT
>JAJBVW010000105.1:10651-21010 GCA_020866945.1 Oscillospiraceae bacterium | reverse complement strand
CCGGGTCAGGCTCCGTTCCGGCGTCGGTCAGAGCCAGGGCCGCCGCCTTGGAATAGGCCCGCACGAGGCCGCCGCTTCCCAGCAGCGTGCCGCCGAAATAGCGGGTCACGACGCACAAAACCCCAAAAACCGGCCCACCCCTGAGGATGTTCGCGATTGGCCCTCCGGCGGTGCCGCCCGGCTCCCCGTCGTCCGACCAGCGGCAGGCCCCGTCCGGCAGCACCCAGGCCCAGCAGTGGTGACGGGCGTCCGGGTAATGCTTTTTCACCTGGGCGATCAGGGCCTTGGCCTGCTCCTCGTCAGAAACGGGCCAGACCTCTCCGATGAAGCGGGAGCGCTTTTCCTCATATTCCCCGGTTCCATAGCCCTGGGGGCGAAGCCGGTCACTCATGGATCTGATAGGGGGCGACAAGATGCAGAAGCTCCGGCCCCACCACGGCCAGCACCTCCGTCCCCTCCTCCCTGTAGGTCAGCTCCAGCACGTTTGCCTGGGTCTCCAGAGTCGTCACCAGCGCGCCGCTGGTGTAGGGTATCAGCAGCCGCACGCGGGTCAGGCCGCCCTCCAGGCGCTTTTCTATCGCGTGGAGCAGCGTTGCCGTGCCCTCCCCCGTGCGGGCGCAGACGCATACCTCGTCCTCCCGGCTGGGCAGACGGCCAAAGAAGGCGTCGCACTTGTTGTATACCCGCAGGCAGGGGGTCTGGCCCGCCCCCAGGCGGTCGATAAGCTCGTCCACCACCTGCGCCTGGGTCTCATACTCCGGGTTCGATATGTCGATGACGTGGAGCAGCAGATCCGCATAGGTCAGCTCCTCCAGTGTGGCCTTGAAGGCGTCCACCAGCTCCGTGGGGAGCTTTCGGATAAAGCCCACGGTGTCGGACAGCAGCGCCTGGCCTCCGCCGGGGAGGGCGATGCGCCGGGTGGTGGTGTCCAATGTGTCGAACAGCCGGTCGCCGGTCTGGATGCAGTCCCCGGTCAGGGCGTTTAAGAGCGTGGATTTTCCCGCGTTTGTGTACCCCACCAGCGCCACCACAGGCAGGACGTTTTTCTCCCGGCGGCGGCGCTGGGTGTTGCGAACGCGGCGCACCTGCTCCAGCTCCTCCGTGAGCTTCTGGATGCGGCGGCGGATGTGCCGCCGGTCGGTCTCCAGCTGGGTCTCGCCGGGGCCGCGCGTGCCGATAGGCGCGGAGGTGCCGGCCTGGCGCTTCAAATGCGTCCACATACCCGTCAGCCGGGGCAGAAGGTATTGATACTGCGCCAGCTCCACCTGGAGCTTTCCCTCTCTGGTGTGGGCGCGCTGGGCGAAAATATCCAGAATCAGGCCCGTCCTGTCCATGACCCGCACGCCCAGCAGCTCCTCCAGCACCCGCGCCTGGGAGGGGGATAGGTCGTTGTCAAATATGACAAGGGAGCATTCCTCGTTTTCCGCCAGCTCTTTCAGCTCCTCAACCTTGCCTGTGCCCAGGAAGGTGCGCGGCTCCGGCTTGTCCCTTGTTTGCAGCAGCGTGCAGACAGGCTCCGCCCCGGCGGTCTCCGCGAGCCGCCAAAGCTCCGCCATGCTGGCCTCGTCGCTGCGCTCCGCCGCATCCATGGCGGCGGCGGATAGTCCCGCCAGCGCCGCCCGTTCCTTTTTCATCGTTGGGTCTTCGATGGTTCTGCCCTCGAATCTTTTTAAAATTGTTTTTTGTCGTTATTTTACTACAACATTTTCCGCCCCGAAGCGCTCTTGCAGCTCCTCCACCAGAGCGGGATGAATCAGGCACCTCGCGCCCAGGCGCTTTTTGGTGTCCGCGAAATAACTGACCAGGGTGTCTGTGCCGGGGAACATGGTCAGCACCAGCTCGATGCGGTGAAGGGCCTTCTCGTCCCACGCCGGGAGCTTGACCCACAGCGTCCGGCGCTGCGGAAGCTCCTCCTGAACGGGCGTCTGCTCCCGGCGGGCCGGGCGGCGGTACTGGGCCACCGTTTCCGGCGTCAGGCCCTTCAGCGGCAGAGCCATATCCAGCATGAGCTGCGGCTCTTTCTCGTCCCGGACGGAGATGCGGCCCGTGCAGTAGATGGCGCTGTTCTCCGTGAGATACCCCGCCGCCTGATCCAGCGTCCGCTGGAAGGCCAGAAGCTCCATGGAGCCGGTGTCGTCCTCCAGGGTGACGTAGCTCATGAGAGTGTTGTTTTTCGTCGTGCGGGTGCGGGCGGCCTGGACGATACCGGCCACGCTGACGGTTTGGCCGTCCTGAAAGGCGGGTATCTCCTCATGCCCGGCAAAGGCCTCCAGAATGGAGGCGATGGGCACAGCCCCCAGCCGCTGCGAGTCCTTGCGGTAATCGTCCATGGGGTGCCCGGTCAGATAGAGGCCGGTGTATTCCTTCTCCATGGCCATTCGCTCCTGGGGGGTGAACTCGTCCAAATCCGGCAGCTCCATGGGCGGCTCCGGTTCCGCGTCCGCCATGGAGAACATATCCATCTGGCCGACCACGTTGCTGCGGCCCGTCCGGTTCACGCCGTCCAGCACCGTGTCCAGCACGGTCAGCAGAACGCGGCGCTTATAGCCCAGGGAATCGAAGGCCCCGGCTCGAATGAGACTCTCCACCGGGCGGCGGTTCAGCTCCCTGCCGTACATCCGGCGGCAGAACTCGTCGAAGGCGGTAAACGGCCCGTCCGCCTCCCGCTGGGCCATCAGCTCCGCGACAAAGCCGCGTCCCACGCCCTTGACCGCCGCGAGGCCGAAGCGGATGTTCCCGCCCGCCACGGTGAAGTCCGCGTCCGACTCGTTCACGTCCGGGGGCAGCAGCGCGATGCCCAGATTCCGGCACTCGGCGATATACTCCGCCACCTTGCCGGAGGAATCGAGCACGCTTGTCAGCAATGCCGCCATATATTCCCGCGGCCAGTGGCGCTTCATCCAGGCCGTGCGGTAGGCTACGATGGCGTAGCTGACGGCGTGGGCCTTGTTGAAGGCGTAGGAGGCGAAGTCCAGAATCTCGTCATAGATGCTGTTCGCGGTGGCCTCGTCCACCCCGTTTGCCACGCAGCCGGGGATGTTCCGGGACGGGTCGCCGTGGACGAAGGCCTTTCGCTCCGCGTCTATCACGTCATGCTTTTTCTTCGACATGGCCCGACGAATCAAATCGGCCTGCCCCAGGGAGAAGCCCGCCAGGTGGCGGAAGATGTCGATGACCTGCTCCTGGTAGACGATGCAGCCGTATGTGACGTCCAGGATGGGCTGGAGCAGGGGGTGCTTATAGACAATCTTTTCCGGATGGACGGCGCACTCGAGAAAGCGGGGGATTGAGTCCATCGGGCCGGGGCGGTAGAGGGCGATGACGGCGGTGATGTCCTCGATGCTCTTGGGCTTGAGGCCCACGCACACCCCGGTCATGCCGGTGGATTCCAGCTGGAACACCCCGCAGGTGTTTCCCTCCGTGAGCATTTGGAAGGTATCCGGGTCGTCCTCCGGAATGTCCTCCACATGGAAGTCTGGCTCCGTCCGCTGCACCAGCACCTCCGCGTCCCGCAGGACAGTCAGGTTCCGCAGACCCAGAAAGTCCATCTTCAAAAGGCCCAGCTCCTCCAGCGTAGTCATGGGAAACTGGCAGACGATGGACTCGTCGTTTCTCGCGAGCGGCACGTAGTCCGTCAGGGGCCGCTCGGATATGACTACCCCGGCGGCGTGGGTGGAGGCGTGCCGGGGCATACCCTCCAGGGCGCGGGCGGTGTCGATAAGGTCGTGGAGCCGGGGGTCGCTGTCGTAGTATTCCTTAAGGGGCTTTGAAAGCCGCAGCGCCTCGTCCAGCGTCATGTTCAGCGTGGACGGCACCTGCTTTGCTACCGCGTCCGTCTCACCGTAGCTGATGTTCATGGCGCGGCCCACGTCCCGTATGGCGGCCCGGGCTGCCATGGTGCCGAAGGTGACGATCTGAGCCACATGGTCGGAGCCGTATTTACGGTTTACATAATCAATGACCTCTCCCCGGCGGCGGACGCAGAAGTCCATGTCAATATCCGGCATGGTCACGCGCTCCGGGTTTAAAAACCGTTCAAAGAACAGCTTATATTTGATGGGGTCAACGTCCGTGATGCCCAGGGTATAGCTGACGATGGAGCCGGCGGCGGAGCCGCGTCCGGGGCCGACGGGGATGCCCTCCTCCTTGGCGAAGCGGACGAAGTCCCACACGATGAGGAAGTAGTCCACAAACCCCATCTGCCGGATGACACCCAGCTCGTATTCCAGCCGCTCCGTCAGGGTCTCATCGTACCCCGGATAGCGGCGGGCCAGGCCCTCATAGCACAGCTTTTGCAGATAGGCGAAGCCGTCCGTCTCGCCCTCCGGGAGCTGAAAGCGGGGCAGGTGATAGTGACCGAACTCAAAGTCGAACTGGCACTGCTCCGCAATTTTTACGGTGTTGTCATAGGCCTCCGGCAGGTCGGGAAACAGCGCGCGCATTTCCTCCTCGCTTTTGAGGTACAGCTCCTGGGAGTTGAAGCGCATACGATCCGGGTCGTCCACGGTTTTCCCCATCTGAATGCACATGAGAACATCCTGAAGGCGGCTGTCCTCCCGGCGCAGATAGTGCGCGTCGTTCGTGACGGCGAGGGGGATGCCCGTCTCCCTGTGAATGCGCAAAATTCCCTGGGCGGCCTGCCGCTCCTCCGGGATGCCGTGATCCTGTATCTCCAGATAAAACCCCTCCGGGCCGAAAAGCTCCGCAAGCTCCAGGGCCTTGGCCTTGGCGGCCTCATAGTCCCCGGCGATAAGCTTTTGGGGGATCTCCCCCGCCACGCAGCCGGACAGGCAGATAAGCCCCTCTGCGTGCTGATGAAGCAGCGGCCAGTCAATCCGGGGCTTCACATAAAAGCCGTCCACAAAGCCGCGGCTGACAAGCTCGCAGAGATTGTGATAGCCGGTCTGGTTTTTGCACAGCAGGATAAGGTGGGAGTAATTGCTGTCGAGGCCGTGCTCCTTGTCCGTCAGGGAGCGGGGGGCCACATACACCTCGCAGCCGATGATGGGCTGGATGCCCGCCGCCTGACAGGCCTTATAAAACGCCACGGCTCCATACATGACCCCGTGGTCAGTGATGGCCAGGGCTGTCTGGCCCAGACTTTTGGCGTACTCCGCCATCTCGCTAATGCGGCACGCGCCGTCCAGCAGGCTGTATTCGCTGTGAACATGAAGATGGACAAAGGCCATGGTTTTTATTCCTCCTCAGGTGGCTCGGCCAGGCGTTTTGCAAGCTCTGTCAGCTTGCGCATACGGTGGCTGACGCAGCTTTTTGTCACCGGGGGGTCGGCGAGCTGGGCAAGCTCCGCAAGGCTGCACGCCGGGTTTGCGATGCGCAGCAGGGCGGTCTCCTGCAGGGCGGCGGGCAGGGAGGCGATGCCCGGCCCGGCCTCGATGGCCCGGATGGCCTCCATCTGATCGGCGTTGGCCGCGACCAGCTTGTCCGAATTGGCAAGGTCGCAGTTTGTGATGCGGTTCATGGCGTTTGCCATGTGCTTTTCCACCGTGGCCTGCATGACCTCCATGGCGCAGACGGGCGCGCCCATGGTGGTGAGAAGGTCTTCTATGACGCCGCTGCGCTTGAAATAGGTCAGATACTGGGAGCCGCGCTGCCCGTCGCCGGGGGTGAAGCCCATATCCAGCAGCAGGGCGCGCACCTCCCGGCAGACGCTGGCGTGGCTGGTGGAAAGCTCCAGATGATAGCTCCGCTGTGGGTCGGTGACGCTGCCCCCCGCGAGAAATGCCCCCCGGAGGAAGGCCACCCGGTCGCAGTCGTTTTCCACGACCGGCAGATTGACGTGGTGGGACACGGCCCGGCTGGCGTCATAGCCGATGGCGGCGAAGATGGCGGCCAGCTTCCCGGGGTCTGTGATGCAGAAGGAGCGCTTGCCCTCCTTCTCCGGTGGGGGCAGCTCGTCAAAATCCAGGCCGAAGGCCCGGCGGAACAGCTTCGGAAGACGGGCGGCAAAGGCGTCGTTTGCCGTCATGACCCGCACCTGGGCGGCGGTGAAGCAGTTGGCGTACAGCAGCACCCCGTAGGCCTCCGCGAGCGCGCAGCATTTTTTGCCCAGCCCGTCCTTGCACAGCTCCGTTTTTACCTGAGCGGAAAATGTCATGGCCGCTCCCTCCTTTCCTTATGAAAATGATGCCGTCCGCGTCTCGGCCCGGTCATGATAAAGGCCCATCAGGGCGTCTGCCAGGGCCGCCGGGTCGTGGCGGACGAGGCCCCCGGCCCAGCTTGCGACCGGAGCGTATACCGGCTCCACCCCCAGGCGGAGCAGCGCCTCCTCGTCCACCTCCACCTGTCCGGCCCCTTCCCGTTCATAGGGGGCCAGGACGCTCTCGTCCACCGGGCGGCTGTTTAAGAGGATATAGTCGAAAAGACCGGGGCCGCCGTGCTCCAGCAAGGCTCTCGCGTGGCCGGCTGCGGTATAGCGCTCCGTCTCCCCGTCCTGGGTCATGAGGTTCATGACGTATACCTTCACGGCAGCGGAGGCGCACACGGCCTCCGCTACGCCCTCGGTGAGAAGATTCGGAATCACGCTGGTGAAAAGGCTTCCCGGCCCCAGAACAATCATGTCCGCCTGACGGATGGCCTCCAGCACCGCCGGAACGGCGGCCGGCCTCGCGGGGTCTAAGGATATGCGGCGGATGACCGCGTCCGTGTGGCGCTTGTAGTCTGTGATGCGGGTTTCGCCCCGTATCACGGCCCCGTCTGTAAATTCTGCCTGGAGAACGAGGTTTTCATTCGTCACGGGCAGCACCTGGCCGGTGATGGCCAGCACTTGTCCCATGGTGGTCACCGCCTGGTCGAAGGCGGGGGACATATCGTTCAGCGCGGCCAGAAAGAGGTTTCCGAGGCTCTGTCCGGCGAGAGATCCCTCCCGAAAGCGGTAGTTCATCATGTCCTCCATGGCCGGCTCCGCGTTGGCCAGAGCGAGGATGCAGCTGCGTATGTCCCCCGGGGGCGGCATACCCAGCTCCCGGCGGAGGACGCCGCTGCCGCCCCCGTCGTCCGTGACGGTGACGATGGCGGTAATCCGGCTGGTCTTGCGCTTCAGGCCCCGGAGCATGGTGGAAAGGCCCGTGCCCCCGCCGATGACCGCGATGCTGGGCGGCGCGTATCGGTTCATGCCCATGCTCTCAGCGCTCCATATCCCGGTGGGAAACCGCCACCGTATAGCCCTCGTCAGAGAGCGCGTGGCCCAGCGCCGCCGCCATGGCGACGCTTCGGTGATGGCCGCCGGTGCAGCCGACCGCCACGGTCAGCTCCGAGCGGTCAAACTGGTACAAAGGCAGGAGGAAGGCCAGAAGATCGGTCAGCTTCGCGAGCAGCACCTGCGCGTTTTCGTTGCGGAACACATAGTCCGAAACCGGGTCGTCCAGGCCGTTTAAATCCCGCAAATCCGCCTCGTAGAAGGGGTTCGGCAGGCACCGCACGTCGAACACCAGATCCGCCTCCGGTGGGATGCCGTATTTATACCCGAAGGAGCAGACGTTCACGGCGAAATAGACGGCCTCCGGCTGGAGCGCCTCCCGTATCCGGGCCTGGAGGCGGTTTAAGGACAGGCCGGTGGTGTCGATGATGAGGTCGGCCCGCTGGCGCAGCGGGGCCAGAAACGCCTGTTCCCGCTCCACCGCCTGCTGAATGGTGCAGCCGGGCTGGGACATGGGATGGGGGCGGCGGCTTTCCTTATAGCGGCGTATCAGGGCGGCCTGCTCCGCCTCGAGATATAAAATGCGGCAGGGGCAGTCAAGCCCCTCCAGCTCCTGAAACGCGCTGTCCAGCTCTCCATAATCCGCGACGCTCCGCACGTCTATCACGAGCGCCACCCGCTCATACCGGCCATGGGTGGCCAGGCACAGCGCCGCGAACCGCCCCAGCAGGGCAGGGGGCAGATTGTCCACGCAGTAATAGCCAAGATCCTCGCACACGTCCGCCGCCCGGCTCTTGCCGGCCCCGGACAGGCCCGTTATGATGAGAAGCTCCATGAGCCGTCACGCCTCCTTGAAAAATGCTGAACGCAGGGGAATTGAGTCATGCTTCGCTTCGGAGGATGCGCACCTCCGGCTCCAGCAGAATGCCGCTCTGGGCCAGAACGGTCTTTTGGATGTGTTCCATCAGCCGCAGCACGTCGGCGCTGGTGGCCCCGCCGGCGTTCACCACGAACCCGGCGTGCTTGGGCGATACCTGCGCCCCGCCGACGGAAAAGCCCTTCAGCCCCGCCTGGTCGATGAGTGCGGCGGCATAGCCCTCCCTGGGCCGCTTGAAGGTGCTGCCGGCGGAGGGCATATCGAGGGGCTGACTGTCCCGCCGTCGGCCGTCCAGCTCCCGCATTCGGGCGAGAATCGCGTCCTCCCGGCCCGGCTGCAGGGCGAAGGTCACGGACAGGGCGATGCAGTCCCGCCCGGAGAGAAAGCTGTGCCGGTAGGACAGCTCCTGCGCCGGCCCCTCCGCCTGGCAGAGGCGCAGTTCCTCGTCCAGATAGTCCGTCCTCACGGCGGCGTCCTTCAGCTCCCCGCCGTAGGCCCCGGCGTTCATGACGATGCCGCCCCCCACAGTGCCGGGGATGCCGTGGGCAAATTCCAGGCCGGAAAGCCCTTCCGCCGCCGCCGCGCTGGCGAGGGAGGCAAGGCTCGCTCCGCACCCGGCGGTCAGGCTGTCCCCGCGTCGGACGATGTCCCCCAGCCCCCGGCTGGTGTTCACGACGATGCGGTTCAGCCCCTCGTCCGGGGGGAGGATGTTGGTGCCCCGGCCAATCACCAGGGGCCGCGTCCCCTTTTGCCGCAGAAGGGAGCAAAGGGCGGTCAGCTCCTCCCGGGAGGCGGGAAAGGCCATGGCCGCCACAGGCCCCCCAATCCGGAAGGAGCAGTGGCGGCTCATAGGCTCCCCCGTCCGAAGCTCCAGGCCCGGCATGGCGGCGCGTATATCAGCAATCAATGCGGTATAATCCATATAGAAGATCCTTATTTTCAGTAGTCCTGGCCTGAATCCACCAGGCTGTCCACCCGCTTGGCCAGCTCCTCGGCGGCGTTATAGCCGCTTTTCCGCTGGCGGTTGGTCATGGCGGCAAGCTCCAGAATGACGGCCAGGTTCCGCCCCGGGTGGACGGGAATGGTCACCAGCGGCACGGAGACCCCAAGGTATTCTGTGCTCTCGCGGTCAAGGCCCAGGCGGTCATATTTTTTGCTGCTGTCCCAAAGCTCCATGGCAATCACCATGTCGATGGGGCAGGAGGAGCGCACGGCGCCGATGCCGAACACGCTGGGGACGTTGATGACGCCGATGCCCCGCAGCTCCATGAAGTGCTTGATGATGGCGGGGGCGCGGCCTTCTAGGGTGGAGCGGGAGGTGCGCAGAATCTCCACCGCGTCGTCCGCAATCAGACGATGGCCCCGCTTGATAAGCTCCAGGGCGGTCTCGGACTTGCCGATGCCGCTGTCCCCGGTGATAAGCATTCCCTCCCCGTGCACCTCCACCAGCACGCCGTGGACGGTCTCTCTGGGGGCCAGATGACGGCGCAGGGTGCCGATGAGTTGGGCGTAAAACTCCGAGGTATCCAGGTCGGTGGTCAGGACGCTGACCTGGTATTTTTTCGCCATCTCGAGGCACTCCGGCATCACCGGCTGGTCGTGCGCCACAATGACGGCGGGGACGTGCTGGCTCATGACGGCCTCGAACCCGGCCAGGCGGCGGGGCTGGTCAAAATCCGCCATCAGCGCGGTCTCCGACTTTCCTATCACCTGCAGGCGGGAGGCGTCGAAGTGCTTTAAATAGCCCAAAAGCTGAATGCCGGGACGGTTCAGGTCTACGGAATCCACCAGCTTCTCTCCGTAATCCGGGGCGGCATAGGCCACGCGCAGGGCGTGTTCCGCCGCGATCTGGGTCAGTTTGACGGAATATTTCTTTTCAAATGCTCTCTCCATGATTCCACCTCGCAAGCTTCGGGCCGTCCGGCCCTTTCCTCTATTTTAATACATAAATATGAACTTTCGCAATCAATATCCCCAAATTTTTCAAGATTTTCTGCGCCGGGCCGGAAACGGGACGAAAAAGCCCCCGGCATTCTCCCGTTTGGGGGGCCGGAGGCGCTTGGCTGGATTTTTTGCCGCCCGACAAAACTAGTGCGGCTTCGACATTCTTCGCTCTTTACAAATCCGCCCGCAGGGGGTATGATGCAGATACAGCTTATCCAATGGGTCCCGGAGGACCCGGCTCATATCTTTATCCCACAACCCTATCTTTAAAATGGCCGTATCAGAATTGATACGGCCTCCTTTTTTACGGACAGGGGGGTCTTTTGTCCGCTGAACTTCGTTGGGGCAACAAACACAGCGGGGAAAACACCAAAAGAGGCCC
>JAJBVW010000105.1:0-10641 GCA_020866945.1 Oscillospiraceae bacterium | reverse complement strand
GCCTCGTCAGCGAACAAAATCCCTCGCCCTGCATTATCGTACTCCCTAAGTGGGGTAGTCCGGCGGTTTGTTTTTGCTGCGGCAGCGTTAGCTGATGTAGTCTGCGCTGCACCAGCCCCAGGTGTCGCCGTCGTAGAGGACGAGCGCCCAGCCGTTTTTATAGGCGTATACCTCCAGGGAGGTTCCGTTTGCCATGAGGATAATCTGTCCATAGCTGGAGCCGGGGCCGCGCCGAAGATTCAGACCGCCTGTGGCGCTGACGGTGGCGGTGGTCTCCTCCGTTACGTAGTCCTCCTCGCTGGGATAGATGCTCAAAACGGCGGAGGCAATCTCCTCCTTCACGGTGTCGCTGGGATAATCGGAGGTCGTTGTCTCCTCCTCGTCGGTGTCCACCGTCTGCACGACCGTGGCGGGAGTGGGGACGGCTTCGTCCTCCGCTTCGGCCTTATTCTTCCGGCCGGTGACAATGAGGATTGTAATGAGAAGGGCCAGCAGCACGCACGCCGCGATGCAGATAATTTCCATCCGCTTCCACTTGTTTTCCGTCATGCCGGAGAAAAAGCCTGCGAGGCCGCCCTTGCCGGACTTGGCGCGATGGCTGCCGCCCGCGTTTTCCTCCTGGCCGTCCTTTCCGGCCCGAAGGCGCCGGAAGGTTCGCTTCAGCCACCGTCCGGCGATGCCGACCACGGCGGCGGCCTTGGCGACGACGCCGGGGGCCGGCACGTTGGCGGAGGCGCGCTCCTGCTCCGGCTCCTGATAGCCGTCCCAGTCAAATTCCTCCGCGTCGGCTGGCTCGTCCTGCGCCGTCTGCTGCGCCGGCGCCTTGCTTTTTGGACGCTCGGGCGCGGCTTCGTCCTCCGGCTCGCCGGCCTCGGTCTGCTGCAGGAGATGAGCGGTGTGCTCCACGGCAGGGCCGTATCCGCCCTGGGCCGCCTTGACAAGGCACTTGGCGGCCAGCCGGTTCCAGCGCTCCTCCTCCGGCTCCTCCTCCGCCTGATCCAAGGCCCAGAGAGCCAGCTCATAATTGGCCTGGGGGTCGCCCCCCTTGGCCCGCTGTATCATATCCTGACGTTCCTGTTCTGAAAGATCGTGCATATTATAGTCCTCCCTTGTCTTTCTCCCTTATGGGGATCCAGCACTCAAAATAGCCGCACAGCTCATCCTCCTCCAGGATGGAGGCGGCCAGCGTCCCCTGGGCCGGCCCGGCGATTTCCAGGCCCTGCGCCTTCGCCCAGTCCAGGGCGTAGTCCAGGTGGCGTGCGGAAAAATTGTTCTTGCCCCGGCTGCGGAAAAAGGTGTGTACGCTCCGGCAGGACGGCATAGTCTCCATGGGCGGCTCTACGGGGAAATCAAGCTCCTTCACATAGTCCGGCTCCAGGGCAAAGCCCCAGCGGAAATCCATCTCGTCCCCGCCCTCCAGGGCGGCCTGGGATATTTCAAAGTAGCGGTGGCTGAAGGGCATGGCCCGAAGCCACTGGCGGGCGAAGCGCTCTAGTCCCTCCCCGGTGGGGTACTCGTTTCCCACGCGGTTTATAAACCGCACCACGGCGGGGCTTTCCGTAATCTCACACTTCTCCAGCAGACTGGGGATCGCGTCCAGCTGGGCGCGGTATTCCTCGCTCCGGCGCAGGAGCATCTGGCAGCGCTGGATGGTCGAGCGCAGCTCGTCCTCCTTGTAGATGAAGATGTCCTTCAAATCATCCGCCGAGGGGATGCGCATCATGTCCGCACTCTGCTTGATGGAAACGCCGATGTTTTTGAACCACCGGCAGTCCCTCAGGAATTTTAGGTCCCCTGAGTCGTAGTACCGATAATCATTATGCGCATCTTTGTACGGCGTGACAACCCCTTTTTTTTCATAATACCGTAAAAGATCGGTGGAAATGCCCAAAATTCGCGCAACGTCTCCAATTTTGTATCGCATACCAGCTCTCCCCCTGTTCCGAAAAAAATCTTTTCCCGACACAATTATAACTTGACTTTCGTACAATTCCAAGGTTTAAAATTTAAATATAGGAAAAATTTTTTGTTTTTAGGAGGATATACACCTATGGCCTATATGCCTTTGGACAAGAGCAAGTTCTATCTGGACGACTCCAAGATGACCAAAATCTACGACCTGTCTGCCCCTTGGGGCGTGGACACGCCTCTCTGGCCCTTCCCCGGCGCCCGTCAGGATCTGATTTTCCCCCGCGGTCAGTATCTGGGCCGCTTCCACAAGCGCACCATGACCTACACCGGCACGCTGCACGCCGGCACCCACATGGACGCCCCCAACCATGTTCTCCATGAGGAGGAGGTTGACCGCGAGGCCAATGGCTACAACCTCTCTGAGATCCATCTGGAGCGCTGCATCGGCACCGGCGTCATCGTGGATATGCGCTATCTGCGGGACGAGTTCGAGGAGAAGTGGAACGCCGCCGGCGGCGACCCCGCCAAGATGGGCGACATCTGGCACGAAATCAAGCCCGCCGAGCTGGAGGCTGCCTGCGCCAAGGACGGTCTGGAGATTCGGGAGAACGACTGGGTCGTTATCAACACCGGCTTCCATCACTATTGGCGTCAGAACAACGACAAGTACTATAACTACTATCCCGGCGAAGGCCCGGATCTGGCCAACTACCTCTGCTTCGAGAAGCACATCAAGGGCATTTCCGGCACCTGGGGCGCGACCGACGCTCCTCTGTGGCATGATCCCCTGTCCGAGCAGATGCCCTGGCTCGACAAGGCCTATCGCAAGGCTACCGGCAAGGATCCCACGGTGGAGTTCCCCGACTATGAGCCTTGTCATCGTATCTATATGCAGCACGGCGTCTGCACCGTCGAGAACGCCGGCGGCGACATCGATGAGGTTACCGGCAAGCGCATGATCATTGCCGCGTTCCCCTTCCGCTGCGAGATGGCCGACGGCGGCTTTGTCCGTCTGGTCGCCTGGGAGCCGGGTTCCTTCTAATTAAAAAGCCTTGCGCCATGAGGCGCGGGAGCTGCGCTGTTCCGCCATCATACAGCGAAAACATGAAAAGTACATGAAACGGAACAGAAACATTTTTATACCAAAAAATTCGGGGCCGGATTTTTCCGGCCCCGGCAGTTAGGGAGCTTGCGATGAAAACCATTGGAGACATCAAGAAAATAGCCGTGCTGGGCGCCGGCACCATGGGGCCTGGCATCGCCCAGACATACGCCATGGGCGGCTATGCCGTTACCATGTGGACCCGCCGGGAGGAGACCAGAGAGAAGGCCAAGGCCGCTCTCAAGACCTCCATCGCCACCTTTGTGGAGGAGGGCCTGATAAAGCCCGAGGAGCAGGACGCGGTGTATAACCGCATTTCCTTCGCGGAAACCGTGGAGGAAACTGTAGCCGGGGCCGATTTTATACAGGAGACCATCGTGGAGAACCGGGACGCCAAGGCCGCGCTGTATGAGCAGCTCGCCGGGCTGGTCGGGCCGGAGGTCATCATCGCCTCCAACACCTCCGCGCTGAATATATTTGAGGTCGCGCCGGAGGCGCTTCTGCCTCAGCTGTGCATCGCGCACTGGTACGCCCCGCCTCAGCTCATCCCCCTGGTGGAGGTGGTCAAGAGCGAGCAGGCCCCCCAGGAGATGGCGGACGTTATCATGGAGCTGCTGAAAAAATGCGGCAAGACGGCGGTCTATATGAAGAAATTCATCCGGGGCTATATCGTGAACCGCCTGCAGCAGTGCCTGAACCGGGAGATATTCTATCTTCTCGACAACGGCTACTGCGATGCGGAGAGCATCGACCTCGCGGCTAAGGCCAGCTTCATCCCCCGCGCGGTGGTGCTGGGGCTTCTCAAACGGGCCGACTTCGGCGGCCTGGACATGACGGCCAACAACTACCGCAACCACAGCTACACCATGCCGGAGCGTGGGGACGAAATGCCAAAGACGCTCGAAAAGCTGGTGGACGAGGGGAACCTCGGCATCAAGACCGGCAAGGGCTTCTATGACTATACCGGCCAGGACATTGACGCGCTGAAGGCCAAGCGGGACAAGCAGCTGTTTGAGGTGTTCCGTCTGGCCCAGAAATTCATGGACGACCCGGTATAAGATTTGCAAAGAGATTTGACATTCCCAAAGCGACAATATATAATATTCGTGTTTGGATTTTTAAAAATTTTTTTAGAAAGGATGATTTCCAATGGCTACTTCAAAGGTTATGTCTGTTGAGGAAGCAATCAAAAAGTATTGCTTCTCCGGCATGACAGTCCTGCTCCCCGGCTTCGTGAACGTGGGCGTGCCTGAGGTTCTTATCGAGGGCCTGCTGGACGCCGGCATCGGGGATCTGAGCGTTATCTCCAACAATACCAGCGTTCCCGGCCGCGGCATCGGCAAGCTTGTCCGCGCCAACACCATCAAGAAAATCACCTGCTCCCATATCGGCAACAACTCCGAGACCGTTGCCAAGGTAGTGGCCGGTGAGATTGACCTGACCTTCGTGCCCCAGGGTTCCCTGTGCGAGAAGGTTCGTGCCGGCGGCGCCGGCATCGGCGGTGTTCTGACCCCCACCGGCCTGTATACCCCCATGATGGAGGGCAAGCAGGTTCTGGAGTGGGACGAGGAGAAGGGCGAGTATAAATTCCTGGAGGGCGAGATTGTTCCCGACCCCACCAAGAAGCGCTTTATCCTCGAGAAGCCCCTGCACGGCGATGTGTGCCTCGTTCACGCATGGAAGGCGGACAAGATGGGCAACGTCGTCTATCGCCGCACCTCCCGCAACTTCAACGAGTGCTTTGCTACCGCCGCTGACCACGTCATCGTGGAGGCGGAGCAGATTGTAGAGATCGGCGAGCTCGATCCCGATGAAATCATGACCCCGGGCTTTGTGGTGGATGCCGTTGTCCAGGGCCGCACCCTGACAGAAGCTTAAGGAGGTACTTGAAAATGGAACTGACTGGTAAAGATTTAATTGCTTACAGAACCGCCCGCTTCTTCCAGGACGGCGACGTTGTGAACCTGGGCATTGGTATGCCCACCAAGTGCCTGGACTATCTGCCCGAGGGCGTGGATGTCTGGGTTGATTCCGAGAACGGCGTTGTGGGCCTGACCGGCGCTCCCAAAGAGGGCGACGAGGTCGATCCCAACGTGGTGGACGCTGGCGGCAAGGCCTCCATGCTCCGCACCGGCGGCGCCTGCTTCGACAGCTTCCGCTCCTTCGGCTTCATCCGGGGCGGCCATGTGGACGCTACCGTCCTGGGCGCTTATGAGGTGGACGCGGAGGGCAACCTGGCCAACTGGATGATCCCCGGCAAGACCGCCGCCGGTATGGGCGGCGCCATGGATCTCGTGACCGGTTCCAAGATTACCATCGTCATGACCACCCAGACCGACAAGGCCGGCAACCCCAAGATCGTGGAGAAGACCTCCATGCCCCTGACCGGTTATCACTGCATCGACTACATCGTCACCGAGATGGGCTGCTTCCATGTGCTGCCCGAGGGCCTCAAGCTGTTTGAGGTCGCCCCCGGCGTCACCGTGGAGGAGGTGCAGGCCAAGACCGGCGCGAAGCTCATTATCCCCGAAAACGTGGGCTGCATGGTGAAGGAGTAAGCCTCCCGTCATGACACGCCCCACAGGACAGGTTCTCCTGTCCGGCTATGCCAAGCTCCCCTCCAACACCGCCGCCCAGAAGATGTATGATCAGCTGGTGGTGGTGGCCAATGTGGACTTTGAGTCTGGCATTGTGCTGGAGGTGGACTGCACTATGGCCACCGACCTTGGCCGCCGCTTCGTGACTGCCATGATGCGGGGCTATGACCTGAACCGCGGCCCTGAGCCGCTGCTGGACGCCATCACAGCAAAGTATTATGGACACCTGAAAAAGGCCCTTCTCACCGCTGTGAAGGAAATTTGCCAGCACTATTCAGACCTCAGAGCGGGCGTGGCAAGCCATTAAGGCCGACTCGCCCCTATAGCGAAAACCGTCCCGACAGGAGCCGACTGCAAAACAGCCGGATAATCCCCCCGGGAGCCGGCGCTTCACCGGCGGGAGAGGAAAATATCCCCTCCCAGCCGGTGGGCGCCGTTTTTTGTTGCCCTGTTTTTATTTTGACAACCAACAAACGGCGCGTATATACTTTTATCTCAGGAAGGTATATTCGCAAATGGACTCCATTCACGGTATAAGCAGCGCGGAACACAGCCGGTACCTCATGTGTGAGCGGAAGGGTGTTTTTGAGCTTTTGATGATAAGCGCGGGAATGATGGGCGCTTACACCTATAATCTGCGGGGCGGCGTGTTCTGCAACGCGCAGACGGCAAATGTTTTGCTGATGTCACTGGCCTTCGGAAGGGGCCAATGGGCGAGGGGACTGTATTATCTCATTCCCATCAGCGCGTATATTGCGGGAGCCTTCGTGTCGGAGCTTCTCCCCAATCGCGTGAAGAAATGGGGGCTGCTGCGGTGGGACACCTATTTGATTGGGGCGGAGATGGTTGCCCTGTTTCTCATCGGGTTTATTCCCTTTTCCGCGCCTAATCAGGTGGTGCAGGTGCTGATAAACTTCATCTGCTCCATGCAGTATAACACCTTCCGTCAGGCGGAGGGCGTTCCCATGGCGACGACCTTCTGCACAAATCACATCCGGCAGATTGGCATATCGCTGGAAAAGCTCCTCCGGCACCGCGACCGGGCCGCCCTTCGACGCTGCCTGTCCCATGCCGCCATGGTGCTTTGCTTTTTGGGAGGCGGTACTGTGCTGACGGCGTTTTGCAATCTGCTGGGAACGAAGGCCATATGGCTGGCGTTGCTTCCCCTGGGGGCGGATTTCTGCCTGTTGGTTCATGCGGATCTTTTTCAGGAGCATACCCTGTTGCGGCAAAAGCCTTTAGGGCATTGACAGCAATTCCTGTCAAGTGTCCTGAAAAACAGCAAAAGCCGTGCAGCATTATACGCAGAGAATTTTTTATTTTATATCGGATGAGTATAAACAAACACGGACTATGCCGTGGGAAACTTGGTAGGATACTATTATGGTTTTGACAACAGCACAGGTTATCGGCCTGCTTATCAGCATCTTGGGCATCGCGGCCATCGCGATTTATTCCGGCAGCAAGCCCCAGACCTTCGACAACGTAAACGGCGCGCCCATCGTGGCGGGCATCGTGATAGGCACCCTGGTGGGCGGCTCCTCCACCGTCGGCACGGCGCAGCTTGCGTATAATTACGGCCTGTCCGCCTGGTGGTTCACGTTGGGCGGTGGTATTGCCTGCGTGGTGCTGGGCTTGTTTTACGCAAAGCCCCTGCGCCGCTCCGGGTGCATGACACTGACGGGCATCCTGGGCCGGGAATTTGGAGAGGGCGCGGATATGGCTGCCTCCTGCCTCAGTTCCGTGGGGATGTTCATCAATATCATCTCTCAGCTCATCGCCGGAACGGCGGTGCTGGCCGTTGTTCTCCCGAACATGGGCATTGTGGTGGAGCTTGTGATCACCGCGGCCTTCATGGCGGTGTACGTTATCTGCGGCGGCACCCAGGGCGCCGGACGCGTGGGCATTTTGAAGGTAGTGCTGCTGTATATCTCGATGGCCTTCTGCGCCGTGATTGTGCTACAGCTGTGCGGGGGCTTTAGCGGATTTATGACCCAGGTGGAGTCCATCGACACCACGGTGAACCTGAAAAGCCTGTTTGCCCGCGGGGTGGGAACAGATACCGGGGCCTGCCTGTCCCTGATTCTGGGCGTCCTGACCACCCAGACCTATGCCATGGCCGTCATGTCCAGCAAGTCCGACAAGGCGGCCCGCACTGGAGCGCTGGTCAGCGCCGTGCTGATTCCGCCTATTGGCGCGGGCGGCATCCTGGTGGGTCTCTATATGCGCGCGAACTACCCCGGCATCGCGGCTAAGACCGCCCTGACCACCTTCGCCTTGGAGCATTTGCCCGGTCTGGTGGGGGGCATCGTGCTGGGAACGCTGTTTATCGCTGTGGTGGGCACTGGCGCGGGCCTTGCCATGGGCATCTCCACTGTGATTCGGCGGGACATCGTCTTCCGCTTCACCGACCGCTTCCAGAACCCCAGGAAAAATCGCCGGCTGAGCCATATCATCATCCTGGTGGTGCTGGCGCTGGGCTGCTGCCTGTCCACCGGCAAGCTGGGCGACACCATTCTGAACTTCGCCTTCATGAGCATGGGCCTGCGGGGCGCGGTTGTGTTCGCGCCGCTGTGCTGCGCTCTGTGGCTGCCGGGGCGGGTAAATAAAAAATGGGTTATGGCCGCCATTATCGCCGGGCCAGTATGTGTGCTACTGTTCGGCACGGTCATCCCTATGCCGTGGGGTATGGACTCTCTGTTCGCCGGAATGCTGGCAAGCATCCTCTGCTGCGCCGTGGGCCTGGCCGTGGGCCGGAAGGAGCCGGGGCTGGAAGCGTCTCCGGAAGCTTAACGCCTGACGGCATTTGTAAGCCCAGGAACAGATTGCTTTTATTGCAAAAATCCGCTATAATGGCCTCGGTGATAAAGGCTTTATGAAATCTTTACTTCTTGTTATCAATCCCGCTGCCGGAAAGGGGTCCTTCCGCAATGGCCTGGACGATGTTCTGCTGACCTTCCACAAGGCGGGATTTCAGCCCACGGTTGCCTTCACCGACCAGCATGGCGACGCGACGGACATCACGGCCCGCGAAGGGGCCGGGTATGACCGGGTGGTCTGCGTGGGCGGGGATGGCACCCTGGGGGAGACTGTGACCGGCCTGATGCAGCTGCCGGCGGAGAAACGCCCCACCCTGGGCTATATCCCCATGGGCACAACAAACGACTTTGCGCATACCCTGGGCCTGAGCCACGACCCGGTGCAGGCCGCCTATGTGGCCGCCTATGGCAATCCCCTTGCGGTGGACGCCGGCCACTTTAACAACCGGGGCTATTTCACCTATGTGGCGGCCTTCGGCGCTTTCACAGAGGTGACGTATGAGACGCCCCAGGAACAGAAAAACAATATGGGCTTTTTCGCCTATGTGCTGGACGGTATGCGCCGCCTGCCGAACCTGACCCACCGCTGGACGAGGGTGGAATATGACGGCGGCATCCTGGAGGACGATTTTCTCTTTGGCGCGGTATCAAACAGCCGCTCCATCGCGGGCATCATCAAGCTGAAGGAGTCCGTGGACATCTCCCTGAACGACGGGATGTTCGAGGTCATCCTTATCCGCACGCCGGAGTCGCTTCTCCAGCTGGGGCCAATCCTCACGAACATCCTGACCAGCAGCTTTACAAGCGAGGACATCATCATCCTGCACACCCAAAGCGTCCGCTTCACCTTCCGCGACCCGGTGGCCTGGACGCTGGACGGCGAGGACGGCGGCAGCCACTCCGTAGTCCAATGTCAGAACACCCGGCACGCCCTCCAATTCATCGTAGACCCCGCCCGCGTCGGCAAGGAAACCATCCCGATGCTGGGACAAAAGTAAGTCAGAAGGCCCTCGTCAAAGCCGCCGGCTTTGACAAGGGCCTTTTCGTTATATGGACGCAGGCTGTGCCCTGCTGTGCCGGATACAGGCCGCAGCGACCACGGCGGTTATTACCTCCGAGACGGGGAGGGCCAGCATGACGCCGTTTGTTCCCAGGGCCATGGGCAGCAGCCACAGCGCGAGGCCGCTGAGGGCAAAGCTGCGCAGCACGGACACGGCCATGGACATCCGAAACCGCAGGATGGACTGGAGATAATAGGTAGCGAGCACCGTGATGCCAAGCGGCAGGAACACCAGGAAATACTGCCGCACCAGCCCCGGCGCGATGGCCAGCACCTCCTCCGAGGCGGACATGAACAGCCGCATCAGCCCAGCGGGGAACAGCTCGCCAATCAGCACGAAGGCCGCGCCCAGGCCCAGCACTGTGACCAGGGACAGGCGGAACAGCCGCCCGATCCGATCCGTCTTTCCTGCGCCGAAGTTGGTGGAGGCAATGGGCTGGATGGCCTGGCCTACCCCGCCGAACAGGGACTGGAAGAGAGAGGTGATGGTGGTCAGCACCCCATAGACGGACAGCGCCGCCGCGCCGCCATAGCGCATCAGCTGGTTGTTCGTGACGACGCCGATGAACACGGTGCCCAAATCCAGCACCCCGGCCCCGAAGCCGATAGACACAATCTGGCCCATGGCCTTTCCCGGCGCACGGGGGCGGCGCAGCCGCAGGCGGCAGGATTTGCGGAAAAAATAGAAAATCATCACGATGGCCTGCAAGACCGTTCCGGCCACCGTGGCGATGGCCGCGCCCCGGATGCCAAGACCCAGGAAGAACACGAAAAACCAGTCCCCGAAGATGTTCAGCGCACCGCCAGCGACGACTGCCCCGGTGGCCAGACCGGGCGCGCCGTCGTTGCGGATGAAGGCGCCGAGGAAGATGGGGAAGATGATGGCCGGCCAGAAGCCGATGAGCCACCGGGCGTATTTCATCACCATGGTCAGGGTCTCCCCCTCCGCGCCGAAAAAGGCCATGATTCGCTCCCCGAACAGAGCCAGTGCGAGCCAGGAGACGAGCGTCAGCGCCGCCATGAGGAGCACGGAGGCGGTGAAATAATCGTCCCCCTTCTCCCAGTCTCCCTGGCCACGGGCCTCGCTCATCAAAACGGAGCCGCCCACGCCGCACATAATGGCCAGAAATACGCTCACGCCGAACAGCGGGC
>JAJBVW010000077.1:3102-4724 GCA_020866945.1 Oscillospiraceae bacterium | reverse complement strand
GCAGGGGGTATAATGGTTATTGATAACAACTATCCCATTTTGTGATGGGATTTGTCGTGCCATCATATCTGGAACAGGAGGACGGACATGGAGCTTTCCGATGCCAAAAGGATGAAGGAAGCGGACAGAGAGGCCATCGAAGGGCGGGGGATACCCTCCCTGCTGCTGATGGAGCGGGCATCCGCCCTTGTGGGACGGGCGGCGGCGCTCCTGGCGGGCGTTCCGGCGGAGGCGCTGGAGGAGGAGCCGGCGTGCCCGCCGGATGAAGCGTCCGAGCCGGAGCCGGAATCAGCGCCTGAAGCGGCGGAGGAGCCTGCCCCGGAGCCGCCTTGCCAGCCGAAGAAGAGAAGCCTGTGGCAGCAGCTGTTCTGCCCGCCGGAGCCGCCCGCGCCCAAGGCGGCGGAGACTATCCGCGAGCCGGAGCCTGCGCAGCCGGAGGAGCCGGCGGAGGAACCCGCGCCGGACGATTCGGACAAGCCCGCCCCATCGGAGGAGATGTCCGTGGAGGCAAAGCGGGCCGTTGTCTTTTCCGGCCCCGGCAACAACGGCGGGGACGGCATCGGCGCGGCGGTATACCTGCGGCGGCGCGGCTTTTCCGTGCGGGCCTTCCTGGTGGGAGAGCGGGGGAAAATGACCCCGGACTCCCTGGCCATGGAGCAGCGCCTGACGGAGGCCGGCGGCGCGCTGGAGCCGTTTGTGCCGGGGGATGCGGACATCGAGGCCGCCGCGAAGGGGGCGGACGTGCTGATAGACACCCTGTTCGGCGTGGGGCTGAGCCGCCCCGTGGCCGGGGAGGCTCAGGAGGAGGTGCGGCTGATTAATAGCTCCGGCTGAACAGTCGTGTCTTGTGACATGGCGCGCATCGCGAGCGGCGTCAGCGCCGATACGGGGGCCATATTGGGCGAGGCGGTCAAGGCCGCCTGCACCGTCACGTTTTCCATGGCAAAGCCCGGCCACTTCATCGAGCCGGGGAGCGAGTGCGCGGGCCGGGTCGAGACAGAGGACATTGGCATCCCGCTGGATATTTTGGAACGGGCCGCCTGCGGCATTCAGGTGATTCAGCCCGGCGATCTGACGCTGCCGAAGCGCGCTCCGCTGACCCATAAAGGGGATTACGGAAAGCTGCTGATTGTGGGCGGCTGCGTGGGCTATACCTGTGCGCCCACCCTTTGTGCCAAAGCCGCCGTTACCGCCGGCGTGGGACTGGTATATTTGGGCGTGCCGTCGGATATATATGAAATAACCGCCGTGAAAAACGACGAGGCCATGCCCTTCCCCCTGGCGGGCGACGGACGGGGCCGGGTAAGCCCCCGGTCTCTGCCGGTGATAGAGGAGCGGCTGACCAAGTGCAACGTCTGCGTCATTGGCCCCGGCCTTGGCCGGAGCGAGGGGACGGCTGCCGTGGTGGCGGATGTGCTGCGGGAGGCAGCTATCCCGGTCATAGCGGATGCGGACGCGCTCTGGGCCATCGGGCAGGATTTGTCTCTGCTGGACGGAGCGAAGGCCCCGGTGGTCATCACGCCGCACGAGGGGGAGTTTGCCCGGATCCTGGGCCGTGAGGTGAGAGACCGCCTGACGGACGCCATGGAGTTTTCCAAGGCCCCCCACTGCGCCGTTGTGCG
>JAJBVW010000077.1:0-3092 GCA_020866945.1 Oscillospiraceae bacterium | reverse complement strand
CCCGCCCCCCCGCGCTTCCCCCCACCCCCCCCCCCGGCGTTGTGTTCCGCCCCCCCCCCCCCCCCCCCCACGGTCTGCACCTTCCCGGACGGACAGGGGGCCGTTATCGCGGCGGGCAATCCCGGCATGGCCTCCGGCGGCACGGGGGATGTGCTGGCCGGCATCATCGGGGGCCTCATGGGGCAGATGACACCCCGCCAGGCCATCCTTACCGCCTGCTGGCTCCACGCCAGAGCGGGGGATCTGGCCGCCGCCGAAAGGGGGGAGTACGCCGTCACCGCGAGCAGCATCCTTGACTGGCTGCCCGCGGCGGAACAGGAGATCATACAGCAATAATTCATTGCAAAGGAGCGTAGAATCCATGCGGAGAGCGACACTTTCCGCACTGATGATAATCCTTCTGCTCCTCCCTGGCTGCGGGGAGCGGGAGGAACGGTTGGAAAAGAGCTTCAGCCAGTTCCGGGAGGATGTGACCCTGGCGCAGGAGATAACCCTGGAGGCGGAGCTGACCGCCAATTACGGCGGCACGGCGGCGAGCTATACCCTGTCCGCCGTCTATGACGGCCAGCAGACGGAGATGGAGGTTCTGGCTCCCAATATAATTGCCGGCGTGAAGGCCACGGTCCTGCGGGGGGAGACCACCATCTCCTATGAAAACGTCCTGCTGGGGGCTGGCGCCGTGGATGAGGAGGGCCTGACCCCGGTGTCCGCCATCCCGGTGATGCTGGACGCCATGGCCAGCGGCTATACGGAGCTTCTCTGGTGGGAGGGGGACTATATCGTGGCCCGCCTGTATGTGGGAGAGCAGTCCGTCCTGACGCTGTGGCTGGATAAGGACAGCCTGACCCCTGTTTCCGGCGAGATTGCTACGGAGGGAGAGACGGTCATTACCTGCTCATTTATCCAATGGGCGATAACATAACATAAGCTATAATGTCCGCAAAGGAGAGAAAAATGGACGACATGAAAAAACGCACCTGGGCGGAGGTGAGCCTGGGAGCCATTGAACACAACTATCGGGCCATGCGGGCCAGATTACAGCCCGGCTGCCGGTTTCTGGGCGTGGTGAAGGCCAATTCCTACGGCCACGGAGCGGAGCAGGTGTCTCATCTGCTGGAGGGGCTGGGCTGCGAGTATCTGGCCGTGGCCTGCCTGGATGAGGCGGTGACCCTTCGCCGCCAGGGGATAAAGCTGCCCATCCTGATTTTGGGCTATACCCCGCCGGAATATGCGCAGGTGCTGGCGGATCATGACATTACCCAGGCGGTAGGCAGTCTGGAGGCGGCTCAGGCGTTCAGCGCGGCGCTGGCCGGGACGGGCAAGACCCTGAAGGTGCATCTCAAGCTGGAGACCGGCATGGGCCGGACAGGCTTCCGGGCCTATGGTGAGGCCGACCTGTCCGCCCCCGCGAAGGCCGTCCTGCTGCCCAATCTGGAGGCGGAGGGTATCTTTACCCATTTCTGCGTCTCCGACGGGGACGAGGGCGTGCGGGACTTCACGCACGTCCAGTTTCAGCGCTTCAAGGACGCTGTCTCCTCGGTGGAGGGGGAGACGGGCCGGAAATTCCAGATTCGCCACTGCACCAATTCCGGGGCCATGCTGTCCTTCCCGGAGACGTATATGGACATGGTGCGCCCCGGCGTCGCCCTGTACGGCCTGTATCCCGGCCCGGATAAGGGGGGAATCGACCTGATTCCCGCCATGGAGCTGAAAACCCGTGTGGCCTATGTGGAGGCGCATCAGTTGGGGGACACCATCAGCTATGGCCGCACCTTCACGGTGGAGCGGCCCAGCAAAATGGCGGTGCTGCCCATCGGCTATGCCGACGGCCTCCATCGGGTGCTGTCCAATAAGCTGACGGTGAGCATAAACGGCCAGAAGGCCCGCCAGGTGGGCCGTATCTGCATGGATATGTGTATGGCGGACGTGACCGACCTGGACGTGAAGCCGGGGGACGAGGTGGAGATTTTTGGCCGCACCATGCCCGTGGGCGACGTGGCGGATCTGGCCGGAACCATCCATTATGAGCTGACCTGTGCCGTAAGCCCCCGCGTGCCGCGCGTATATGTAGACTGACCCGGTATAAAAATTTCCCTTCCGTGGGAGAATAATAGCGTGTCCGTACATAGAATGTATCGGGCGACTATCTCACGGAAGTGGTGCTCACATGACAAATCCCGTTCGACGCGGAGACATTTACTATGCCGACCTTAGCCCGGTCGTTGGCTCAGAGCAGGGCGGTCTGCGGCCTGTGCTGATTATCCAGAACAACACCGGCAACCACCACAGCCCCACGGTCATCGCCGCGGCCATAACCTCCCAGGTGGGAAAGGCCCGGCTGCCGACCCATATCGAGATTCAGACCCCTGACAGCGGCCTGACCCGTGACAGCATCATCCTGCTGGAGCAGGTGCGGACGCTGGACAAATCCCGCCTGCGGGAGCGCATGGGAAAGCTGAGCGGCGAGACCATGAACAAGGTGGACGACGCCATCGCTGTCAGCTTTGGCCTGAATCAGAACCTGACGTAGGCTTCAAGTCTCTGTCGTAAAACACGGCCCCCGTTCATATCTTATGATAGAATGAACGGGGGTTATCTATATGCAGGACATGGAAATACCTATCTACATAGATGGTCAGCAGGAGGGGACGGTGCGCATCTCCCATGACGGGCCGGCGACGGTGCTGGACGCGTCCCTGCGGGATGTGGGCCGTGTGGTGCGCCTGCGCCTGTTCGGGGACGGGGAGGGGTATCTCGGCGTCCCGGAGCCGAAGGAGGGCCGTCTGCGGCTGACAAAGCGCGTCTCCCCCCTGGAGCTGCGCCGCTTCCCGGCCTTCCCTCAATATGCCGCCGAGAGCAGAATACAGCCCCGTAAGAACCCGGAAACGGAGCCGGAACCAGACCCGGAACCAAAAATAGAGACAAAGCCCGCCCCCCGCCACGTTTTATGGCAGGGCGGGAAGCCCTATTATTTTTAAGATTAAAAATCGCGCCCCAGCAAAACAGACGGGGCGCGAAATGCAGGTCGTTTTTCAATTAACTGTTATGATGTTCCTCGCTGTGGTGGCTTTCGCTCTCTGAATGGTGACTGT
>JAJBVW010000148.1 GCA_020866945.1 Oscillospiraceae bacterium | reverse complement strand
GAGCTGGGTTCAGAACGTCGTGAGACAGTTCGGTCCCTATCTGTTGCGGGCGTAGGAGATTTGAAGGGAGCTGTCCTTAGTACGAGAGGATCGGGATGGACAGACCTCTGGTGCACCAGTTGTCGTGCCAACGGCACAGCTGGGTAGCTACGTCTGGACGAGATAAACGCTGAAAGCATCTAAGCGTGAAACTCCCCCTAAGATAAGATCTCCCATCCTTTAAGGAGTAAGGGTCGATGAAGACTACATCGTTGATAGGCCGAAGGTGTAAGCACAGTAATGTGTTCAGCCGATCGGTACTAATAACCCGAGGGCTTGACCATCATCCTTGCAGACTTGCCTTCCTTACCCTTTGTTCAGTTTTCAGGGTACAGCACCCTGGACAGATGAGAATTGGCCCGATGGTCAAGTGGTCAAGACGGGGGCCTCTCACGCCCCAATCGGGGGTTCGACTCCCCCTCGGGTCACCATTTTTCATCTAGTAAATGCGCACCATTAGCTCAGCTGGTAGAGCACCTGACTCTTAATCAGGGTGTCCAGGGTTCGAGTCCCTGATGGTGTACCATAGTTGGTGGCTATTACAGCGGGGGTCCACCCGTTCCCATTCCGAACACGGCAGTTAAGCCCGACTGTGCCGACGATACTTGTCTGGAGACGGACCGGGAAAATAGGTCGCCGCCAACATCAAAGAGACATCCTTCATTCGGAAGATGTCTCTTTTTGTTGTATGAAATTGTTGAAGGAGATCAGTGAGTATTCTGAACCGTAATGTATATATGGCTTATGCCGAAGAGGATGGATGCGGCGATAAGCAGCCAGTGTCTGAGTAATATGCCGCCGAAGAAGAGAATTTAAACGCGCCCCATATATTTATCCAGTTAAATTTCATTGTGATACCATCTATTTTTTCGGTAATTTAGTCGTCAGAAATCAGAAAAAGACAGCGCCAAAAGAAACCATTGGCGCTGTCCTGCGTTCATGCTACTCTTTGCTTGGGCGAGGGACTTACTCCATGGGATCGCCCAGGGAGCCGCCGCCAAAGCCGTCGGGAGGTGTGTCGCCCAAGCCGTCGCCGGAGGAGGCGGCGCCCGCTTCCTCCGTGGTCAGAGGCTCTACAGTGAGTGTGCCGTCCTCGTTTTCGGTGACGGTACCGTTGACAGTGCAGCCCTCGCCAATGGTCAGGCTGTTGATGATGCAGGTGCCGGTAACATTCCAGACTGCGCCGTTTTCGAGCGTGACTTCAATTTGGCCGATTCCGTTATAGGCCACGGTGTTCAGCACGCGGCCGGAGGTCAGGTAATCATAGGTGTTCTCCTCGGTGCCGTCTATAGGCTCGCCGTCCTTATTGAAGAAGAACTGGCCGACGATGGCGTTGCCGTCCGCGTCGCAGTGTTGGGCATAGCTGGTGGAGATAACACCGGTGATGGTGCTGTTGTCCAGGGTGATGGCCACAGTGGAGGTCGTCCAGGTGGACAGGTAGCTGGTTGTGCCGTCATAGGTGTCTTTTGTGGTGGTATTGTTGCTGCTGCCGGTGGAGTTATAGATGTCGCCGGTCAGGTCGGAGTCCTTGATGGTGATGGTCTTGACCGTGCCTGTGCTGGAGGCCTCGCCGGAAGCGTCGCCGCTTGCCTCATCGCTGGAGCCAGCCTGGTTTGCGAGGTATTCCTCATAGGTCAGATCCAGAATATCCATTTCTGTGTCGTTGGCATCGGTACCCACGTCGTCGTTGTCCATGAACTGGAACAGCACGCCGCCCCAGGCGTTATCCTTCGTCCAGGAAACGGTGACGTCCTCCACAGTGATGTCCACCGCGCCGGTGGATTTTACGGTGAAGAGATAATCCGCGATGTCAAAGTCGGAGTGGCTGACCACCATGGTATAGGCGGAGCCGTGGCTCATGAAGCCGGTGCGGTCAGACCAGCCGTAGCCCCGCTGGGTGTCGGAGCTGGTGAAGTCGAAGGTGCCGCCGGTCAGGATGGCCAGATAGTCGGGGGCATAGAACTGGCAGCCGTAGAAGTTGTCGTCAAAGCCGTCGCAGTAGGTGATATAGCCGCTGCCCTCGGTGGTGTCGTAGACGTTGATGTAATAGGTCTCACCGTTTACGGTTGCGGTGACCTCAGCGTTTTCCTCGTCTGTCACCTCGCCGATGATGCCAATGGTGTCCGTGCCGTTCAGCGTGCCGCTGCCGGAGTCGGTGGAAAGCACAGCCCAGGCGTCGCTGACGGCCAGGCTGTCATAGAAGCTCAGGGTAGCCTGCCCATAGCAGATGCAGGCGCGCATACTGCCGTAAAGGCCCAGGGCCAGCGGCACGCACTGGAGCATGGGGGCGCTGTAGTTGCTGGTGTAGCTGTCGTTGTAGTAATAATAATGTGTGCCGGAGCCGAACATACTCTCGTAATCCTCGGCATAATACTCGCCGGAGATGCCGTAAGCCTCGATCTCCTCGTCGGTCAGCGGCTCGTCCGCAATGATGAATTTGTCATAGGAATAGGCTGTGAAGCCGTATTCATCCGCCGCCTCGGTGGCCAGCACTACGGTGTCGTATACGTCCACCACGGAGCTGCCGCCGGCCCAGATGCCGTCATGCAGAGGGCCTTCCGTGACAACGGTCACGCCCTGGATGTCCACCTCTGCGCTGCCAGCGATGGAGATAACCGTGCCCCAGCCGCCGTTGGTGCCGAAGTCGTTGCCGCCCAGGCCGGCGGAGTTGATGGTCACGTCCTGGATGGTGTGGTGGGAGCCGTCCTCGTTATAGACGTAAATGCCGGAGATATAGCTCGCGTCGATGTTTATCTCGCCGCCAACAATGCCCTCGTCGGTGATTTCCGCGTCAGCGGATACAGCCGCCGGGATGGAACGCTCGGCCTGGTATACGCCGTCCTCAAAATCCACCACACCGGTGAAGTAGAAATTGCCCCAGTTGGCGGAGTTCATGGACATAGCCACGGTGTCATAGTTTCCCTTGTCGATGACATACAGCTCCGCATCCGCCGTCCAGTTGTCTGGGTCGGCCAGCTCGACCACCGTGCCGTCTATCACCAGCACAAAGGTCTGGCTGTCCACGTCAATGGTCTGGCTGGAGCCGTCGGAAAATTCTACGGTCTCGTATTGGCTGTACAGGGCGGAGTCCACATAGTTTGCGTCCTCCTCCCGCAGGGTGACTGCCGTGATGACCACGGCCTCCTCCGAGGAGGCCAGGGCCGGAACTGCCAATGCCGTCAGCATCAGCACGGCCAGCAGCACGGCCAGAAGTTTTTTGCAGCTTTTCATAGGTTCTCCTTTCAATATCAGGGCCGCCGCTTGTCGGCGGCTATTAATATTGTTAATTGTAGCACATACGTCTACCCTTGGCAAGGCTTCTTTTTATCGTGAGGAGCGCTTATTTTTTATATAGGTATTGCAATTCTCCGTCCTGTATGGTTAAATATATTTATATAATTATTTTTAAGCAACTAAGCCATACCGACTGAAACGGAGGACGGAACATGACCGATATTTTTTCAAAATGCGCGGAAAACGAGCTGGTGACAGAGGCCAGGGCCAGGGACATCTATCCTTATTTCCACGCCCTGCAGTCCCGCCAGGACACAGAGGTTATCATGGAGGGCAAGCGCCGCATCATGCTCGGCTCCAACAACTATCTTGGCCTGACCACCTGCCCCCATGTGGTGCAGGCAGGCATAGAGGCCCTGGAGCGCTACGGCACCGGCTGCTCCGGCTCCCGGTTCCTGAACGGCACGCTCATGCTCCATCAGGAGCTGGAGGCAAAGCTGGCCGCATTCCTGCGGAAGGAGGACGTTGTCACCTTCTCCACCGGCTTCCAGTCGAATCTGGGCATCATCTCCGCCATCGTGGGCCGGGGGGACTATGTGATCTGCGACCGGGAGAACCATGCCAGCATCTATGACGGCTGCAAGCTGTCCTACGGCCCCATGCTGCGCTATAAGCACAGCGACATGGCCGACCTCGAGCGTCAGCTTCAGCGGGTGCCGGAACGGGCCGGCTGCCTGATTGTGACGGACGGCGTGTTCTCCATGGGCGGCGACATCGCAAAGCTCCCGGAGATCGTCCGCCTGGCAAAGGAATACGGCGCGCGGGTCATGGTGGACGACGCGCATGGCCTGGGCGTCCTGGGAGACGGTGGCCGGGGCACCGCAAGCCACTTCGGCCTGGAGGATCAGGTGGACATATACATGGGCACCTTCTCCAAGTCCCTGGCCTCTCTGGGGGGCTATATGGCGTCCAGCCATCTGGTAGCTGAGCATGTCCGCCATACCTCCCGCCCCTTCATCTTCTCTGCCTCCATCACCCCTGCCTCCTGCGCCACGGCCATCGCCGCCCTGGAGGAGCTGGAACACGACCCCGGCCTGGTGGAGAGGCTCGCCCATATCTCCCAGTATTTCCGGGAGCGTCTGGTGGAGCGGGGGATAAAAATCCGCATGAGCCATACGCCCATCGTTCCCATCTATACCTATGAAATCATGGATACTCTGTCCATCGCAAAGCAGCTCTACGACGCCGGGGTGTATGTGAACAGCTCCCTGCCGCCTGCCACCGCGCCCCATGAGTGCCTCCTGCGCACCTCCCTGATGGCCACCCACACCGAAGCACTGGCCGATGAGGCGGCGGAGATTATCCGGGACGTTTTGCAGAAAAACGGCCTAGTAGAGGCGTAACTGGCGACTCCTTTCCTTGCTTCCTGGAAGTCGGATGAAAAATTTCCCATATAGACAATATGTAATGACCTCCGATTTGTAGAAACGTGGATTTACCTGTATA
>JAJBVW010000029.1 GCA_020866945.1 Oscillospiraceae bacterium | reverse complement strand
ATGCTTATTTGCCCAAAAAACAAGCCCTAAATTTCAATTTTTTTAAGAATTTTTATAGTTTTTCGGGGGAATCGCTATTATTTTCGGCGAGAGCCTCCGCAGGCTTGCCAAATTCCGCCTCCGGTATCAGGCGTTCCAGCTCTTCCATCAGTATCTTTGCGGCCTTGGTTCCGGGAAGCTGCACCTGGGCCAGCTCCCCCTCCTCGCCGCATATGACGAGGTTCTCTATTTCCAGATTTCCCTTGCCGCAGCATAACTTTGCCTGCACCAGTTGCACACGGCGGAAGCAGCGGCGAACTGCATTGTAGGGGATATAGTAGATTTTTCTTGCCTGCTTAAAATAGAGCCGCAGCTCACCCAGGCGCAGCTTTCCAATTTCCCGCGCCGCTTCGTATTCGCTGGCCAGCTCCTTCGGGTCGGAGCCATCCGAGGTGCCCGTGAGAGGATAGAATTTCATGCGTTCACGCCTGCCTTTCTTTTATGATTTTATGGTTTACAGTATAGTTCTGTTTGTTTAGTCAGTATAGCACAATTATACTGCCCATGTCTATGTCTTTTTGGGAAAAATGTCAGATTATTGCTTTGCATCTGCTTTTTTGACCCTGGTATGGGCTTTCTGTCCCCGGCGGCTATTGGAAGGCTCTGTGCCGCTGGCCTCATAATAGAATGTATCCAATATTCCCAGATAGGGCTGCTCGCCCCAGGGCTTGTTGCGGCCATAGTAATGGATAATCGAGGTGTTTTTCCGCACCCAGTCCAAATCCAGCTTCGGGATGTGAAGCGGGTCGGCGTTATAGAGATTCAGAAGCCGGTCGCTGAGATTATAGCGCAGGCTGTCCACGAGCTTAATGTGCTGGCCATACAGGGCGGTGACAATGTCCTGGTCGGGCAGCATCAGGATATGCCGGTTTTCCAGGGCATAGGCCTGAATGTCCTCCAAATGCAGATGCTCCCGCAGGGCGGGGAGATTCATCATCATGACCCCGGTGTTTATGTAGGGTACGTCCTCCTCCAGACTCAGCCGCACTTGGTTGAACATTCCCAGCAGCCTGCGGATGTGGGTGCAGGCCATGAAATAGCTGCCCTCAAAATCTGTATTATACAGATCCAGCAAGGAGTTGATGGTGATGGTGTCTCCGTCCAGATACAGAATGCGTTCAAGATTTTCTGGCAGTAGGGCGGGGGCTGCCAGACGGTAGTATATCTGCTTGGGATAGCGCTTTGTTTCCGGGAAATCGTTGAATATAGCGGGGTCAACATAGATGAAATGGCAGACGCCCACTGTGCCCGCCGCGCCACGTATGGACTGCTTGTCCGCATCCTCCAGGTCGGAGTGGAGGATGTATATATCATAGCTTTCCGCCCCGCCTCGGGCCATTACGGAGCGCAGACAGGGCAAAAACACCGGCAGATACCCCCGGTTTAAGGTGAACAGCAGGTTCATCGAATACCTCCGCGTTGGATGATATAGTGTGATTTGTATTGACACAAACAAAGTATAGCATAAATTTCCTCTCTGGAAAAGCGGAAAAAACGGGGGAACAGAAAGCCCCAAAACGAATATAAATATAAAAATGTGTTAAATGAAAAACATCACTTCACAAATGGGGCGGATGTTGATATAATACCTATTTGTGAGTAACATTTAATTCTAGGGGGATAGATATGTTCAAAATCGTCAGCAAACGGCCTCTGAATGAAGCGAAGACTGTCGTGGAGTTCGTTATCGAGGCCCCGCTGGTCGCACGGAAGGCGCGGCCCGGCCAGTTCATCATTTTTCGTTTGGATGAATATGGCGAGCGTGTGCCTGTCACCATCGCGGCGGCGGACAAGGAAAAGGGCACTGTCACCATCATGGTGCAGCCCGTTGGTCAGACTACCCGGATGCTGAACCTGCTGGAGGCCGGTGATTCCATCGCCGACTTCGTCGGCCCCCTGGGCCGCCCCACCAATATGGAGGGTCTCAAGCGGGTGTGCGTCGTTGGCGGCGGCGTGGGCAATGCCATCGCCTATCCTGTGGCTAAGGGTATGCACGACCTGGGTATCGAGGTGGACATGGTCGCCGGCTTCCGCTCCAAGGATATTGTCATCCTGGAGGACGAGATGCGCGCCGGTGTCACCAACCTCTACATAACCACGGACGACGGCTCCTATGGCGAGGCTGGCTTTAACGTCACCAAGATGAAGGAGCTGCTGGACGCGGGCAACGTCTATGACGAGGTCATGGCCGTCGGCCCCACCCGCATGATGCAGCGGGTGTGTGACGCCACCAAGGAATATGGCATCAAGACTATCGTCTCCATGAACCCCATCATGCTGGACGGCACGGGTATGTGCGGCGCCTGCCGCCTGACCGTGGGCGGCGAGACCAAATTCGCCTGCGTGGACGGCCCGGAGTTCGACGGACATCTGGTGGACTGGGACGGCATCCTGAAGCGTTCCGTTTACTACGCTGAGGAAGAAAAAGCGGCGATGGATCATATCTGCCGCATTACGGGAGGTGTCAGAGAGCATGGCTAATATGCGTATGGATAAGAACCCGATGCCCGAGCAGGAGCCTCTGGTTCGCAACAAGAATTTTGAAGAGGTCGCTCTGGGCTACACCGAGGAGATGGCCATTGATGAGGCCAAGCGCTGCCTGAACTGCAAGCGGCCCAAGTGCATGGAGGGCTGCCCCGTGTCCGTCCGCATCCCGGAGTTTATTGCGAAGGTCGCCGAGGGCGACTTTGACGGCGCCTATCAGATTATCACCTCCACCAACACCCTGCCTGCCGTGTGCGGCCGTGTCTGCCCCCAGGAGACCCAGTGCGAGGGTCAGTGCGTCCGCGGCGTCAAGGGCGAGAGCGTGGGTATTGGCCGTCTGGAGCGCTTTGTGGCCGATTACCACATGGAGCATGGCCATGCTGAAGGCGCGCCGGAGGTTCCCGAATCCAACGGCCATCGGGTCGCTATTGTCGGCTCCGGCCCTGCCAGCCTGACCTGCGCCGGAGACCTGGCGCGCAAGGGCTATGAGGTCACCATCTTCGAGGCCTTCCACAAGCCCGGCGGCGTGCTGGTATACGGCATCCCCGAGTTCCGTCTGCCGAAGGCCATCGTGGCCCGCGAGATTGCAAAGCTGGAGCATTTCGGCGTGAAAATCATCACCGACGCGGTCATTGGCCGTGCGGAGAGCATCGACGAGTTGTTTGAGGAAGGCTATGAGGCCGTGTTCATCGGTTCCGGTGCTGGCCTGCCCCAGTTCCTCCACATTCCTGGCGAGAACCTGCTGGGCGTTTTCTCTGCAAACGAGATTCTTACCCGTTCCAACCTGATGAAGGCGTATCTGCCTGAGTATGACACTCCCATCCGCATCGGCAAGAAGGTTGCCATTGTGGGCGGCGGCAACGTGGCCATGGACGCGGCCCGCACCGCCAAGCGCCTGGGCGCGGACGAGGTATATGTCATCTATCGCCGCTCCATGGACGAGCTTCCCGCCCGTAAGGAGGAAGTCCATCACGCCATGGAGGAGGAGGTCATCTTCAACCTTCTGAACAACCCTGTGGAGATCATTGGTGATGAGGGCGGTCATGTGACCGGCATCAAGGTCATCAAGATGGAGCTGGGCGAAGCGGACGCTTCCGGCCGCCGCCGTCCTGTGGAGGTTCCCGGCAGCGAGTACGTCATTGACGTAGACTCCGTGATTATTGCCATCGGCACCAGCCCGAACCCCCTGATCCTCTCCACCACGCCTGGCCTGGAGGCCACCAAGAAGGGCGGCATCGTGGCGGACGACGATACCGGCGCTACCACCCGCGCTGGCGTGTTTGCCGGCGGCGACGCTGTCACCGGTGCGGCCACGGTCATCAAGGCCATGGGCGCCGGCAAGGTAGGCGCGGCGGGCATCGTGTCCTATATCGAAGGCAAAAAGAACGCATAAAAACCCTGATAAAGCATCAGCGGCGACTCTATACAGAGCCGCCGCTTTTTTGTGTACTTTTTTGGAAAATGTCACTCCGGCTGGGCGGCCTGACATTTTGTGCCGTCCTCTTCATTGGAGCTGGAGGATCCGCTGAGGTAGTTATAAACCGTGTATTTGGAAATATCGTAGTACTTGGCGATAATGTCGCTGGCCTTGGTGATTTTGAAAGCGCCCCGCTCCTTCAAAAACTTGATGCCGGCCATTTTCTGCTCCCGTGACATGGAGGAAATGGGAACGCCTACCATGTCGATGGATTCATAAATCAGACTGTTCAGGAACTCGTCTATACAGGAGGCGGGGGCGCCATCCGGCAGGGCGGAGGGCGTAATGCCGACATAGTGGTCGATGTAATTTTTTGCCTGCTGGAGCTTTGTGATGTCGCTGTTGACGGAAATGGCCCCGATGACGCAGTTGGCCGGGTTGCGCAGATATACTATGCTGGACTTTAACATTCGCCCGTCCGGACTGCGGGTGAAGTAGTTGAATACACCGTCCATGGTTTTATGCTCGCGCTCCGCACCAATCAGGGGATTTATCTCTACCTTGAGGAGGCTGTCTCCAATGGTTCGGCCGGTCACATGACCGTTGATGATGCTGACGATGCTGTGCTCCAGCTGCTGACCGCCCTTGAAGTCGTGTATCACGAACTCGGCGGTGTTGCCGAAGTGTTTGGCCAATCCCTCGATAACCATGTTGAGGTATGGGAGAATCTCATCTATCCGTTCCATGGACGAACAACCTTTCAAATTGCGAACCTAGCTGTCTATCTAAGTCAAATTAATCACCTGTTATTTTTGAGACATTTTCTTTTATTTTGTGCATATTGCAATAAATAAAGA
>JAJBVW010000133.1 GCA_020866945.1 Oscillospiraceae bacterium | reverse complement strand
CATAATAAGTATCGCTGTGGGTTTATTATATGTATTTTACAATAGAAAGTCAATGGGTTATAATACAGACAACAAAGGAAGAAGAAAGCTAGCTAGCGCTGATTCATAACACACCACTGTTTCCAATCTATGAAGGAGGTGCCGACATGAAAAACATCTTTAAGACCGTGGAGGATTTCCTGGAAAGATATTTTGCGTGCTTTTCCATCACATTCTGATCATAATAAACCCGCCCAGCCGAAAAAAGAGGGCCTGTCCGAAAGGGCAGGCTCTCTGATTTTTATGGGCGGGGGATAAAAAAGCGTTGCAGCGCCAATGGCTGCAACGCTTTTCGGTTTCAGGTCGTAGTTATTAGTGGTTCTTGCCGCACATCCCCAGATGGCTGGTGGTGACGGTGACGGCGCTCTCGGCTTCCTCCAGCCAGGCGGAGTAGTCCGCGCTGCGCATGGCGCTGTCGGCCTGGTACTGGGCGTAGGTCAGGTCGCTGGCCCCCACGTAGTAGACGATATGGGCGCCGGTGTAGCTAGAGCCGCTGTAGGTGACGACGGTGGTATCCCCGGCCTCGCGGCCATCCTCAAACAGCCAGTCGTTGATCACATCCACCATCTCGTTCTGGTATACGTCCTCATACAGACCGCCGACGGTGTTGGAGCCGGTGTCGGTGGAGTACTCGTTGGCAAGCTCGGCGAAGCTGTCCTCAGTGGCGTCTCCGGCCAGCCACTCATCATAGATGGCCTGGGCCTCTTCCTCAGCGGCGGCAATCTCCTCGTCGGAATACTCGCCGTCCTCGTCTGTATCCTCCGCCTCGATGAGAATGTGGCGGAAGTTCGTCATGTAGTAGCTGTTGTCGTTCCGGCCAAGGAACATAATGATATAGGTAGCGCCGTCGCTCTCTATGACCGTGGCGTCGCCAACCTCGCGGTCAGCGTCCAGCAGCCACTCAGAATAGGTGCTGGAAAGGCTGCTGCCGGCATAGGACAGGCTTGTGACCTCGGCCTCATAGTTCTCGGACATATAGGTCTCGAAGGTGTCGAGGTCGGTGCCGTCGATGGCCTCCACGACAGCGTCCGCGTCGATGGTGTCCTCGGTCTCCTCGTCGTCGCTGCTGGTGCTCAGGTAATAATACGCATAGTCGATGACGTCATAGGAATCGGCGTTCTCGGTGTAGTACTCGTCCAGCTCGTCCGTGGTATATTCAAAGCCGTCGTACAGGGATTGCGCATAGGACGAGGCAAGATACGTGCGATACAGCTCCTGCTCCACCAGCTCATAGGTCACGCCCTTGCCATAGACAAGGTTGATGTATTGCTCAAGGTTGGAATAGCCGTTGGACTCCCAGGAGGTCTGGATGCTCTCCAGGGCTTCCTCATATTCGGCCTGATAATCCTCATCCATGGTATAGCCCGCGGCCTCCGCCTCATTGCAGAGGAGCTGAACCTCTGTCATCGTGTCAATGGCGGAATCCATGAAGTAGTCGCGCCAGGTATAGCCGTCGGAATACTCCTGGTCGGCCAGGCTAGTATCTGTGTCGAAGAAGTAGCCCAGCAGAACATAATAGTAATAGTTGTTATAGAAGCTGATATAGCTGCTGGAATAGTAGTAGTTCATCTGGGCCACGGTATAGTCCGTCCCGTCTATGGTCACGGCCGTGGTGTGGCGGCTGGGCCAGGCGGAGTTGTAGATGAACACGAAGGCGAAAAGCACAACGATGACAGCCGCCACCACGGAATAGGTGATGGTAGATTTGCGGCGCTGCTTTTTGGCCTCTGCCTCGGCGATGGACTTTTTATCCAGTCCCGCCGCGATTTGTTCCTTGCGGAGTTTCTTGTCTTTGGATGCACTCATGTTTTCACACGCCCTTTGCGGTAATATTTCTCAAACTCAACCATGATATTATAGTACATCCGCCCCGGTGTTTCAAGTTTTTTCTGCCACTGTTCGAATTATTTACAGTTTAAACACACAATTATGTAAACAATATTGCAATATTTTCCCGTTTCCTTTATAATTAACAGCATAAACGAAGGGAGAATGACGCCATGTCACCTAACGATAACAACGACCACAATATGCGCCTGGCCGTCCTGATTGACGCGGACAACGCGCCCCGGGACTGCCTGAAGGGTATTATGGAGGAGGTCGCCATCTATGGCACCCCTAACATCAAAAAAGCCTATGGCGACTGGTCTACCCGGAACCTGGCAGGATGGAAGCAGACCCTGCTGGACAACTCCGTCACCCCCGTGCAGCAGTTTGCCTATACCAAAGGGAAAAACTCCACGGATTCCGCCATGATCATCGACGCAATGGACATCCTCTATTCCGGGAATACGGACGGGTTCGTCCTGGTGTCGTCGGACAGCGATTTCACGGGCCTTGCCCGCCGTCTGCGGGAGGCGGGGCTTTTCGTCATCGGCATCGGGGAGCAGAAAACGCCAAGCCCTCTGATTGCCGCCTGCAACAAATTTATCTACATCGAGGTCATCCGTGAGCGCTCCGCCAAGACGGAGACCAAGGCCTCCCAGCCCGCCAAAAAGAAAAAATCCGAACCAGCCAAGAAATCCGAGCCGGCCCGCAGGACTGAGCCGACAAAAAAATCCGAGCCGGAGACAAAGCCTGCCCCCGCCGAGGAGCGGCAAATCCCGGACAGCATCATCTGGCTCATTGCGGACTCCATCCTCGACCTGGCCGGCACCGGCGACAACGACTATGTCTCCCTGGGCGCCGTGGGCCAGCTTATCCAGAAAAAACGCCCCGACTTCGATACCCGCAGCTATGGCTACTCCAAGCTCTCCGGCATGGTAAAGGCCATAGACCGCTTCGAGGTTGTGGAGCGCGAGGACAAATCGGATCCCCGCTCGAAGCTGGTGTTTATCCGGGATATGGAGATGTAATAAAAATGACTTTGCGCCCCGCTGCTGTGAAGGATTCTCACAGCGGCGGGGCGCGGTTTTGGTTTTCTGGTTTTTTATTTTGCGTAGGCGACAGCCTTGGTCTCCCGAATCATGTTGACCTTGATCTGACCAGGATAGGTCAGCTCGTCCTCAATCTTCTTCGCCACATCCCGCGCAAGGAGGGTCATTTGATCCTCGTTTACCTGCTCGGGCTTGACCATGATGCGAATCTCGCGGCCGGCCTGGATGGCGTAGCAGGAGTCGATGCCGGGGAAGGCCATGGTGACCTCCTCAAGCTTTTCCAGGCGCTTGGCGTAGTTTTCAATGTTCTCCCGCCGGGCGCCGGGGCGGCTCGCGGAAATGGCGTCCGCCGCCTGGACGATGCAGGCGATAACGGTCTGAGGCTCCACATCCCCGTGATGGGCGGCGATGGCGTGAACGACCTCGTTGGATTCCTTGTATTTCTTGGCCACGTCCACGCCGATGGTGACGTGGCTGCCCTCTACCTTATGGTCAATGCTCTTGCCAATGTCGTGCAGAAGGCCGGCGCGCTTGGCCGTGGCGATGTCCACGCCCAGCTCCGCCGCGATAAGGCCGGAAATATGGGCCACCTCGATGGAGTGGTTCAGCACGTTCTGGCCATAGCTCGTGCGGTATTTCTGGCGGCCCAGAAGCTTCACAAGCTCCGGGTGCAGCCCGTATACGCCGGTCTCGAACACAGCCCGCTCTCCTTCGGCCTTGATGGTGGCGTTGACCTCCTTTTGGGCCTTGGCGAGCATTTCCTCAATGCGGGCGGGGTGGATGCGCCCATCCGCAATCAGCTTCTCCAGCGCGATACGGGCCACCTCACGGCGCACCGGGTCGAAGCAGGAGATAGTGATGGCCTCCGGCGTGTCGTCGATGATGAGGTCAACACCGGCCAGGGTCTCAAAGGAGCGGATGTTCCGGCCCTCCCGGCCGATAATGCGGCCCTTCATCTCATCGTTCGGCAGGCTGACGACAGAGACAGTCACCTCGCTGGCGTGGTCGGCGGCGCACCGCTGAATCGCCAGGGCAATAATCTCCCGGCCGCGCTCCTCGGCCTCCTCCTTGTACTGCGCCTCGATCTCCCGCACCTTCACGGCCTGCTCATGCGTCACCTCATTGGCAAGCGACTCAATCAGCAGGGACTTGGCCTCCTCCGCCGTATAGCCGGAAATGCGCTCAAGCTCGGCCTGCTGGGCCTGCACAAGCTGCTGGATCTCCTCCTGCTGCTTTTCCATTTCGGAGATTTTCTTGGTGAGAAGCTCGTTTTTCCGGTCGATAGCATCGGTTTTCTTCTCTAGGTTCTCTTCTTTCTGCTGGAGCCTGTGCTCCTGTTTGGACAGCTCCGCTCTCCGTTCCTTGACCTCGCGCTCGTATTCGGTGCGATTTTTGTGTATTTCTTCCTTTGCCTCCAGGAGAGCCTCCCGTTTTTTGCTCTCCGCGGATTTGATGGCCTCATTGAGTATCCGTTTTGCTTCCTCCTCTGCGGAGCTTATCTCCCGCTCGCCGACGCGCTTGCGGTAATAGACGCCGAGAAAAAACGCGCATACCAGCAGAGCCAGCCCTACCGCGATCAAGAGGATGATCAACCATGTCGCCATAAAAGCTATACACACCTCCATTTCATCAAAAATTTTCACGCGAACCGGCGGGACAGCCCCGCCAGGCTTATTACGCTTATGACAGCCGAACCCCGCCCGTCCGCATCAACGTCCAGACCGCACAGGTATCCATACTGCAACTAATTAATTGTAAAGCCAACGCGGTCTTATGTCAAGTAAAAAAGTTTACACAATCGTAACAGCTTGGCAAAAAATTCGCCGGAAACGGTCATAACCGCTTCCGGCCTGAATGGTTATGCAGTTTTGATTTATGCGAGGGCCGCGATAAGCTCGCTGAGGAGATTCACGCCCTCCGCCGCCAGCAGCGCGTCCGGGGTCAGCATGGGCAGGCGGGCGTTTAAATCTGTTATCTTCCACGTCCCCTCGCTGCGGATGGCCTCCACCTCCAGAATGCCCCGCAGAGCCATGGCCTCCGCAGCGGCCCGGGCCGTATCCATCAGGGCTTGGCCGTCCTCCGCAGGCTCGCACTGCGCATCCGTCCGGCGGCGGCCCTGGAACGTCAGCACCGCAGGGGCATAGGCGGTATACTGTCCCGGCACGCCGACGACTGCGGCGCTCCACACCGGGCCGTCCAGCTCCTCCTGGGCCACGAATCCGGCGTTCACCGCGCCGCCTACCTCGCAGAAATCCTCCGTTACCCAGATGCCCTGGCCGAAGCTGCCCCTGTCTGGCTTGACGATATACGGCTCCGATCCCTCGGGGAAGTAGGCGGGAACAGGAATGCCCCTGCCCCGCATCCACTCGTCGGAGGCAATCCTTGAGCGGGTCAGCTCCCAGGCGCTTCGGTCGAACAGCGCCTTCTCCCCTGCCGCCAGGGCCAGAAGCGTCTCGTCCTCCGTGGCGGGGAGGATATAGTCATATTCCGCCAAAGGCGGGCATTTCCCAGCGCTTTCCAGAACCGTCGTCTCCATCCCGGCAGCCCGGGCCAGCCGGACGGCCTGCTCTCCCAACGGGCCGCCGCCCAAAATCAGCAGTTTCATAACGTGTCTCCTTTAAAAAAGGCGGGGCAAAGCATCTCTTTGCCCCGCTGTGCGTGTTTTTTAGCCTTGCAGACCGTTTTCCTGGCGCTCCATGTTCTCCACCACTACGTCGAAAATGTCCCCCAGGGAGGAGGCGTATTCCAGCACCTTCCAGGGCACGTTGGTGTGGAAGTGAATCTTTATCAGATCCTCGTCCCCCACTGCCAACAGACAGTCTCCGGGAATGTTTTCCATGATATAGTCGTGGATGGCGTCCTCATCCAGGTCATGCCCTTCGATGAGCAGCTGTGTGTCGAATCGAAATTCCAGCATTTCGTGATTTCTCCTAATTATGTACTTTCAGTAGTTTTCGGGCGCCAAACAAGGGCGCTATGCAATATACTGCATATTCTAGCACATATGCGTCCGTCTGTCAAAAATTCCTAGCAAAAAGTCAAAAGCACGGTATTTTCCGCCAAACGGCGCCGGAAAAGACGTTCTTACGCCTCGGCACACGCGGCCACAATGCGGGTCAGGGCCTCCCTCAGCAGGTCGTCAGGGATGTTCAGCGCGGGAAGAAGCCGCACCTTATCCTTGGCGGTCAGAACCAGAACGCCCTTCTCCCGGCAGGCCGCCACAACGTCCTTGGTGGGCTTTTTGGCCTTAAGGCCTATCATCAGGCCCATGCCGGTGACGCTCTCCACACCCTCCGCAGCGGAAAGGGTATCAAAAATCATTTTGGATTTTTCCCGCACGCCGGCCAGAAGCTCGTCCGTCAGGCGGGAGAAAATGCTGATGGCGCCGGCGCAGACGGCGGGGTTGCCGCCGAAGGTGGAGCCGTGGTCGCCGGGAGCGAACACGTCCGCCACCCGCTGACCAAGCATACAAACCCCGATGGGCAGGCCGCCGCCCAGGCCCTTCGCGGTGGTGACGATGTCCGGCTCCAGGCCGAGGTTCATATACCCATACATCGCGCCGGAGCGGCCGTTGCCGAGCTGCACCTCGTCCGCGATAAGGAGAAGGTTTTCCTTGGCCGCCACGTCCTTCATGGCCTGAACAAAATCGGCGGGCAGGGGCAGAACACCGCCCTCACCCTGGACGGCCTCAAACATGATGGCCGCCGCGTTGTGCTCCGCCGCCAGGGCCGCGAGGCTCTCCGGCTTTTCGGTATCGGCGTATACAAAGCCCTCCGTCAGGGGGGTAAACTGCTGATGGAACACATCCTGTCCCGTGGCGGCCAGAGTGGTGATGGTGCGGCCATGGAAGCTGTTTTTCAGGGTGATGATGGTGTGATGGCCAGGCCCCTTGGTCTGCTCCGCCCATTTCCGGGCGGCCTTGATGGCGCATTCATTGGCCTCCGCGCCGGAGTTGCCGTAAAACACCTTTTTAAGCCCCGTGGCCTCGCAGAGCATCTGAGCAAGCTTCGCGCAGGGCGCGCTGTAAAACAGGTTCGAGGTGTGCTGATAGCGGTTCAGCTGCGCCGTAACCGCGTCAATCCACTCCTGGTCAGACACGCCAAAGGCGTTCACGGCGATGCCGCTGCCCATGTCGATGTATTCCTTGCCCTCAACGTCCCGCACCAGGCTGCCCTTGCCCTCAGCTATCTCCACCGGGAACCGAGCATAGGTGTGGGCAATATATTCGTCGTCAAGCTGTTTCGTCGTCTTCAGTTCCATGCTTCATATCCTCCATTACCATAGTGCCGACGCCTTCGTTTGTCAAAATTTCCAGCAGAATGGAGTGGCTGACTCTTCCGTCCAGCACCACCACCCGCTTTACGCCCCGGTGGATGGCGTCGATGCAGCACTCCACCTTGGGTATCATACCCCCGGATATGACGCCCTGGTCGAACAGGGACACCAGGCCGGGAATGTCGATGGCCTTGATAAGGCTGTCGGGGTCGTCCTTATCCCGCAGAATGCCGGCGATGTCCGTCATCATGAAAAGCCGCTCCGCGCCAATGGCCCCGGCAATGCAGGCAGCGGCGGTATCTGCGTTTATGTTGTATATGTTCCCCTTGTCGTCCCAGCCGATAGAGGAAATCACCGGGATATAGCCCTGATCCATCAGATCCAGCAGAACCTGCACATTCACCTCGGTGATGCGGCCCACATAGCCCAGGGCCGGATCCTTCATGGTGGCCTGTATCAGCCGGTCGTCCACACCGGAGAGGCCGATGGCCTTTACGCCCTTCTGCCCCAGGAGATTGACAAGCGTCTTGTTCACCTTGCCGGACAGCACCATCTGGACGATCTCGATGGTCTCCTTGTCCGTGACGCGCAGGCCGTCCTTAAATTCCGGCTTTTTCCCCATCTTTTCCAGGGCGCTGTTGATTTCCGGGCCGCCCCCATGTATCAGAACCACCCGGACGCCGACCATCCGCAAAAGCGCCAGGTCTTCCATTACCTGCTGCTTCAGCTCCTGGCTGACCATGGCGTTGCCGCCGTATTTCACCACGATGATTTTTCCGTGGTACTTCTGGATATAAGGCAGGGCCTGGGTCAGTATTTCTGCCCGGTCCTGATTTGTCGCTTCTTCTGTCATAAAAGCCTCCTGTTAAATGGAGAATTTGTATTATGTGCGGTAATCGCCGTTGATTTTGACGTAATCATAGGTCAGGTCGCAGCCCCAGGCGGTAGCGCTGCCATCGCCCTCGCGGAGGGTGATGAGGATGTCAATCTCCTTTTCGGAGAGCACCTTTTTGGCCTCCTCCTCGGAAAAATCGACGCCCGCGCCGTCCCGGCAGACCTCCACGCTTCCCGCGGCGGAGGCGAAGGAGACGCCTATCTGGTTTACGTCCACGTCCGCGCCGCTGTAGCCGATGGCACAGAGAATGCGGCCCCAGTTTGCGTCCGCGCCGAACATCGCGGCCTTCACCAGGGAGGAGCATATGACCCCCTTGGCCATGGTCTTGGCGGCAGCCTCATTCTTAGCGCCGGTGACGCGGCACTCCAAGAGCTTTGTGGCCCCCTCCCCGTCGGCGGCGATGGAACGGCACAGCCAGACGGTAACGGTATTCAGCGCCTGCATGAACACATCGAAGTCCGACCCCTCCGCAGTAATCGGGGTATTCCCCGCCATGCCGTTTGCGAGGACGGCCACCATGTCGTTCGTGGAGGTGTCCCCGTCCACGGAAATCATGTTGAACGTACCCTTCACGTCATGGGACAGAGCCTTTTGCAGAAGGGCGCTCTCAACAGCGCAGTCGGTGGTGATGAACACCAGCATGGTGGCGAGGTTCGGGTGAATCATGCCGGAGCCTTTCGCCATGCCGCCCATGCGGCAGGTGACGCCGCCGACACTGAACTCCACGGCAATCTGCTTCATGGCGGTGTCCGTGGTCATGATGGCCTCCGCCGCCGGGGCGCTGTCCAGAGACAGCCCCGCCACCAGGCCAGGCATTCCGGCGGCGATGGGGGCCACGTCCAGCCGCTGACCGATGACGCCGGTGGAGGCCACCAGCACGTCCTCCGCCGGGAGGGACAGCGCCTCTCCCACCAGGCGGCACATCTCCTCCGCCACGGCGGGGCCGTCCGCGTTGCAGGTGTTGGCGTTGCCGCTGTTGCATACAATCGCCTGGGCCGCGCCGTCCGAAAGGTGCTTTTTCGTCACCAGCAGGGGCGCGCCCTTCACGAGGTTGCTGGTATACACAGCCGCCGCTGCGGCCCGTTTCTCACTGTATATCAGGGCCAGGTCGCGCTTTGTCCGATTTTTCCGCACGCCGCAGTGGACGCCGCTGGCCTGAAAGCCCTTCGGGGCGCACACGCCCCCTTGGATGATGTTCATAGCATTGCACTCCTATATATCGTTCCGTCTGGTTATAAGGTAAGTCCCGTCGTCTCCTCCGCCCCCAGAATCAGGTTCAGATTCTGCACGGCGGCGCCGGAGGCGCCTTTGCCGAGGTTGTCGAACCGGGCGGTCAGCAGCAGGCGCTCGCTGTTGCCGTGGACAGATATTTCCATCCCGTCCCTGTCGGACAGCGCTCCGGCGGAGAGAAATCCTCCCTCCTCCGCGTCCGGCCGATAGGTCACCACCGGGCCTGTGTATTTGCGCGCATAGGCCTCGCGCACGTCCGATTCCGTCCCCTTCAAATCTCGCGCGAACAGGGCCACGGTGACCTCCATGCCGCTGTAGAAATCCCCCACGATGGGGCAGAAGATGGGGGCGGTGGTCAGGCCGGTGACGGCGGCCATCTCCCGCAGGTGCTTGTGGCTCTGGTTCAGGCCGTACTGCCTTGGCGCATCCAGAAGCCTGTCCCGCTCCGGGGCCTCGTACTGGGCAATCATTTTCTTGCCGCCGCCGCTGTAGCCCGTCAGGGAATGGCACACCAGAGGGGTGTCCGGCGCAATCAGCCCCGCCTCCACCAGCGGATAGACCAGAGCGATGAAGCCGCTGGCGTGGCAGCCGGGATTGGCCACCCGCCGGGAGGACTGGATGCCGGAACGGAATTTCTCCCCCAGCTCGGGAAAGCCATAGACAAAGCGGCTGTCCGTTCGGTGGGCGGTGGAGGCGTCCAGCACTGTGACGGCGGGATTTTCCACCATGGCTACCGCCTCGATTGCCGCCTCGTCCGGCAGGCACAGGACGGCCACGTCGCACCCGTCGTTGAGCATTTCCCGCTTGGCGGCCTGATTCTTTTTCAGCTCCTCCGGCAGCTGCACCAGCTCGATGTCCTTTCGCCCCTCCAGACGCTGGTGGATGCGCAGACCCGTGGTGCCGGAGCTGCCGTCGATAAATATGCGCTTCATGGCGCGACCGCCTCCTGATTTTTGGAATAGACTCCTATTTTAAAGCCCCATAACTGTATTTTCAAGGGCTTATTCACGAATTTTATGAATATTTTCGGATTTTACGGGATTTTTTCAAAATTTATTCACCTCTATGCAGCCGACCATGGCGGTGCCCGGCCCGCTTCTGGCTGCTGTACCATACGTTAGGGGTAAACATCAGGATGATAGGGAAGATTTCAAGCCTTCCCATAATCATAAACAGGCACAGCAGCAGCTTAGACGCCTGGCTCCACACGGCAAAGCTCCCCATGGGGCCGACCAGCCCAAGCCCCGGGCCGATGTTCGACAGGCACGAGATGACGCTTGTGACCGTGGTCTCCAAATCCAGCCCATTCAGGGACAGGAGAAGGCTCCCGCCTATCACCAGCAGGGCGTACAGCAGAAGATAAATCAGCGTGCTGCGGATAGTCTCCGTGCCGATGCGCTCCCCGTCCAGTGTGACCCGGTTCACGGAGCGCGGGAACAGCTGCCGGTGCAGCTCCTGCCCCGCCGCCTTCACGGCAATCATGCAGCGGGACATCTTCATGCCGCCGCCGGTGCTTCCGGCGCAGGCTCCCACCAGCATGAGCATCAGCAGGAGCGTCCGGGAGTACGCGGGCCAGAGATTAAAGTCCGCCGTGGCATAGCCGGTGGAGGAGATGATGGCCGTGACCTGGAAGAAGGAATACCGCAGGCTCTGAACGAATCCGCCGTACTGGGCGCTGATATTCAGCCCGATGGTGACGGTCGCAAACACAATAATCAGCAGATAGCAATACAGCTCCTGACTCTTAAAGCCCCGGATGGAGCGGCGGATAAGGGCGATATAGTAGAGGTTAAAGTTGATGCCGAACAGCAGCATGAACACCGCCGTGACTATCTCCACATAGGCGCTGCCGTAGCCTCCGATGCTCTCCGCCAGGACGCTGAAGCCGCCGGTGCCGGCGGTGCCAAAGGCCGTGACCAGCGCGTCATAGAGCGGCAGGCCCCCGCACAGGAGCAGCCCGGTCTCTATCACGGTCAGGGCGATATAGATCTTATACAGCGTGCGGGCCGTTTCCCGCATACGCGGCAGGAGCTTGCCCTTCACCGGCCCCGGCACCTCCGCCCGGAGCAGGTGCATGGAGTGCTCATCGTCCATGGGCAGCACGGCCATCATGAACACCAGCACGCCCATGCCCCCGATCCAGTGGGAAAAGCTGCGCCAGAAGAGTATCCCCCTTGGCAGGGATTCTATGTCCGTCAGGATAGAAGCGCCCGTGGTGGTGAAGCCGGAGATAATCTCAAACAGCGCGTCGATATAATTGGGGATGGCCCCGGAAAACACAAAGGGCAGCGCTCCGAACAGGGAGATAATAATCCAGCTCAGGGACACGGAGACAAAGCCCTCTCTCGTGTGCAGGCTGCCGCCGGCCCCGCGGCCCAGAAGCCACAGAACCCCGGCCACAGCTATTACAATCAAAATCGTCCACAGAAAGGGCAGCACGCTCTCCCCATATATGGCCGCCGCCGCCAGCGGCACCAGCATCAGTCCCGCCTCTATCAGCAATACGCGGGACAGTACCCTCCACAGCATACGATAATTCACGGTTTATCCTCGCAGAATGTCGTCCAGGCAGGTCATGCCCTTCTTCGTGGTCACGGCCAGTACGCTGTCCCCAGCCCAAATCTCGTCCTCGCCGCCGGGGATAAGGCATTTGCCGTCCCGGATGATGGCGGCCAACAGCACATCCCGGCGGATGGGCAGCTTTTTGAGGGCCACGCCCACGCAGGGCGAATCCACCCCGGCGCAAAATTCCAGCACCTCCAGCTTGCCATCCAGGATATGCCGGAGCATCTCCACTCCGCTGCTGCCACTGGCGTTTTCCATGTTGCGGACATACTGCAAAACAGACTGCGCGGTGATGACCTTGGGGCGCACCGGCTCCTCCAGACCGAAGGACTCCGCGAGGGAGACAAAATGCTCCTCGTTCACCTTCAGCACTATCTTGTCCACGTTCACGCTCTTGGCATAGGCCGCCAGGATGAGGTTTATCTCATCCAATCCTGTGATAAGCACCAGCGCATCCATGGCCCGCAGGCCCTCCTCCTCCAGCACCTCCGGCCGGGAGGCGTCGCAGCAGACCACCTCCGCCTTGGGCAGGAAGTCCTTGACCTGGACGCATTTTTCCGGATCCTTGTCCACCACCTTCACATGGATGCCCATGTCCAGAAGCTGCCGGGATAAATAGACCCCCACATGGCCGCCGCCCACAATCATCACATACCGGGCACTGCGCTTGAAGATGTCCATGGATTTAAAGAAGCTGTGTATCTGCTTGGGCGCGCCCACAACGCTGAGCGTGTCCCTCGGCTGGAGGACAAAATCGCCCCTGGGGACATGCACCTGCTCCCCCCGGCGCACAGCGCACACCAGGACGCCCCGGCCATACCGGCTGTGCAGTTCCTTGATGGCCGTGCCACACAGGGGATTTTTCGCCCCCAGAGGAAACTCCACCAGCTCCGCCTGGCCCTTGGCAAACGGCTCCACCTTCGTGGCGGAGGGGAAGCGCAGCACCCGGCTGATCTCCCCTGCGGCGGAATAATCCGGGTTGATGGTCATGGAAAGGCCAAGCTCCTCTCGCAGGAGGATAACCTCCTGATAGTGGTTCTGCTGCCGGACACGGGCAATGGTGTGATCCACGCCCAGCTTCCTCCCCACCATGCAGCAGAGGATGTTGGCCTCGTCGGAATTAGTGGCGGCAATCAGCAAATCCGCCCGCTCCGCTCCGGCCAGCCTCAAAAGGTCTATATCCACGCTGCCACAGATGGAGACAACGTCCAGAGAGGTATTCACCAGCGTGATGCGCTCCGGGTTTCTGTCAATCACCGTCACGTCATGGCCGTCCCTGGCCAGATACTGCGCCAGGGTGAAGCCGGTCTTTCCCGCGCCCACAAGAATGATATTCATAGCCGCTCCTGTGAATTAAATAAAATAAGGTATGTACTACCAAAGAATATTAGCACCTGCGCGGATTTCCGTCAAGTGTTACAGCGCAAAGGTTTTCATCGCCCCGTTTCGACATAACAGGACGGAAATTAACCTAAACATTGTGGAATATTCAGTGGAAAATGACGAAAACTACCACGTTTTCCCGCAGCCTGGGGGTCGATATACAGGCATATTCCGCAAAATTCATTTTACAAATGACGCGGAATCTATTATAATAAGTACTTGACAACCTGAAACTGATTTTTGCAAAGGAGAAACCAATGACAAAAAAGCTCATAGCGCTTGCGCTCTGCCTGTGCATGATATTCGCCATGGCCGGATGCAGCAGCAGTAAAATCGAGACATATTCAGAGGACGACACAGCCTCTGCCACAACGGAACCGGACGCCTCCGTCCCCACCGATGACGAAGAGGCCGACACCGACACCGCCGTCGAGGCCCAGGGCTACGCCGCCTTTGACGCGGATGAAATCGTGGGAACCGTAAACGGCTCTGACGTGACCTGGCGGGAGTATTACTATTGGCTGAACTACTACACCTCTTATGTGCAGTACCTGGCCGCCAGCTATGGCGTAACGCTCTCCGGCTGGGACGCCTATGAGCTGTCCTCCTCCTATACCAACGCAGAGGTGGTCATCCTCAACGCGCAGAGCGCTGTCTCCCAGTACCGGGCGGTAGAGGCCATGGCTGAGGACTACGGCGTCACCCTGGACGAGGAGGACGAGGAGCTGATGGAGAGCACCTATCAGTCCGACGTGGACACCTACGCCGGGGACGGGGACGGCGAGGTCACCGACGAGGAGATTGCCGCCTTTGAGGAATATCTGGCCGAGCAGTTCATGGATCTAGACCTCTATAACTACCTAAACAAGATTCAGTATCTGGACGAGGATTTGTTCCTCTATCTCTATGGCGAGGACGGCTCCCGCGTCACCGATGAGGAGGTCGCCGCCTACGTGGAGCAAAACGGCCTGATGGCCGCGAAGCATATCCTTCTTATGACCGTGGATTCCAGCACCGGTGAGGCCCTGACTGATGAGGAGATTGCCGAGAAGGAGGCCACCATCGAGGAACTTTACGCCCAGCTCACTGCTGTGGAGGATCAGGACGAGATGATCGCCCTGTTTGACGAGCTGACGGCGGAATACACCGAGGACACCGGCTACGCCTATTACCCCGATGGCTACATCTTCGCCGAGGGCGAGATGGTCGAGGAATTTGAGGACGCCGTGGAGGCGCTGGAGGAATACCAGCTCAGCGAGATCGTGGAGTCCAGCTATGGCTACCATATCATCCTGCGCATCCCCGTAGATGCGGACGCGACCTACACCGTTAGCACCACCTATGGCTCCTACTCTCTCCGCTACTATATTGCGAGCGACACCTTCACCGCGCTCCTGGACGCATATACCACCACCGCCCAGAACAACGCCGTGTGGAACGACGGCTTCGGCACCGACACCATGGAGCTTGCAGCTATTTTTGAGCTGTAAGCCATATCGCACCACAAAAAACACCGCCTCGCTATCAGAAGATAGCGGGGCGATTTTTTGTTAATGAGTCAATTAAATCTGACCACGGCGGCCTGGGCGCCGGACAGCTTCATATGGACGCCCTTAGAGGCGGCGGCCTGCTCCAGCATGGTCTGGAGCTTGGAGGCGCTGGCGTTTATGTATTTGGCGGCCAGCTCCTCCTTCGCGCCGTCGGGAAGGACGCGCGCGGCCACGGCTGCGGCGGAGCCGGCCATGCCGCCGCCGGTGAGCAGCTGGATGGCAGCCTCATAATCCACCTCGCTTACATATAGCTTCAGTTCTATCATAAAATCATATCTCCCAAAACCGTTTTTTCTTTCCGGCGGGGCGGGGTCTGGCCCGCCGCAGATAAAGATAAACAATATCCAGCGCCAGCAGAGCGAACCGCATAATGGTCATCCAGCTTTCAAAGGCCGTCTGCCAGACGGCCGCGTCGCCCGTCAGATAGCTGAAGCACAGGTACGCCGCCGCCAGAAACAACCACGCGCATACCAGACACACGTCTGCCCAGTGCTGCCGCTTTGCCAGCTTATCCTTGTCGTGCCGGGGATTTCTCGACATCCGCCGGCCCATAAATTCAAACACGCAGGCTATCAGCAGCGCCGCCGGCCCGGCAATGCCCAGCCCAAAGCTCAAAATCGCGCCACTGCTCATGAAAATTCCTCCTTGGTTCAGCTGTTTTTGATATTTTTTCCTGTTTTTGTCCCCATAGCTTGGGAAAAACGTCTCAATTCATAATAAACAATAAGAATATTATAGTATTATACCACCAAAGGGCTTGATTTGCACCCATTATCTGTGATATATTTATTTTATTACCAAACATTAATATCTTGTTCACACTTGCTGAGCAGAAAACGTGTTTTGGAGAAATCGAAAGGAATGAAAGTATGAAGAAAATCCTTGCCCTGGTGCTTGCAGCGGCTATGATGCTCTCTCTGGGATGCTTCGCCTTCGCGGCGGAGGACGACATCCAGACGCAGGGCGGCTGGGAGTACTACATCAACGACGACGGCGGCGCAGTCATCGTCTCCGCGCCGGACACAGTGAAATCCACCATGGCGGTGTTCATCCCCGGGGAGCTGGGGGGCGCGCAGGTGGTGCAGTTCGGCACAGGCACGCAAAATGTCATGTCGAACAACAAAAACAGCGGCAACTATGTTCTTTACCCTGAGGGGCTGGAGACCATTTCCGCCATCTCCACCTATGACTTCAACGACACCGTTGGCTGGTCCATCCCCGCCTCCGTCACGGACGTGACGGCCGGCTCCTGGTCTAGCTGCGGCGGCGCGCTGTATGCCTTTGCGGACAGCGCCGCGGCAGAGGTCAGCGGCAAGACCATCATCGACGCCGAGGAGAACACAGTGGCCTTCACCATCTCCGGCAGCGAGGGCGGCTATGTCACCCCGGAGGGCACCTACTACGTCCCCACCGCCATGACCGAGGGCGGCTTCTCCGTGGAGATTATGATTGAGTCTGCGGAAAACTACAAGATTGCCTCTGTCACAGTAGACGGGGAAATCACCGCCTATGACACCAAGACCACCTCCGCCAAGGTCACATACGACCTGTCTAACCTGACCGACGGCTCTGCCGTACTCGTGGAGTTCGAGCCGCTGGCCGAGGGCGAGACCGAGGATCGCGATTTCTCCGAGGCGGAGACCGAGCAGGTCATCGACATCCTGGACGGCGCGGTGGCCGATGGCGTGGAGCTGCCGGACGACGTATACTACGCCGGCTACACCAGCACCTCCGACTATGAAAACGCCCTGGGTATCTGCACCGGCGACTACTATGTCTACGAGGGCCAACTCTACATCATGATCGAGTGCAATCAGGACTCCACCTTCACCACCAAGGCAGAGGCCATCAACTACTACTACGAGACCGACGGCTGGGTCTATGGTCAGGACTATGACCTCATCAAGCTCTGGGTCTATGGCTCCAGCGGCAGCTCCTCCATGGGCGGCGGCTCCGGGGAGTCCTCCGGCGAGGCCAGCGGCGAGACAAGCGCCTCCGGCGAGGCTTCCGCAGAATCCCTGGCTGCGGAGATCACGCTGACGGCGGAGAGCCTGGGCTTCGGCGGCTCCTCCGGCTTCAACGCCTGCTATCTCTATAAGCTGGTGGACACCGGCGACGGCTCCGACAGCCCCATCAACGACTATGTCCAGATAAACGGCGGCACCAACGAGGCCTGCCTGATGGCTGAGGGCGTCGGCACCTATACCGTCACCGAGTTCACCGCCTGGGGTTCCCAGCACGGCACAGGCCCCTCTGAGTGCCTGAACTTCTTCGGCAACGGCTCCCAGATTCATGTGAACGGCGGCACCGGCGAGAAGCTCACCACCTCCGACATTCTGGAGGAGGGAACCACCACCCGTCTTGTGCTGAACCAGACCCACGTTCTTGGCGAGGCCAACTCCGTTTACGCCACCGGCCAGGGCCAGCTCGTCATTGAGGGCGGCGACTACTTCTCCTGCGAGAGCTGCGGCCACGGGCCTTATTGCTCCCTGGGCGGCCAGATCCTCATTAACACCGACGGCACCAACCTCATTGACGAGGACGGCGTCATCAACATCACTGACCCCCAGGTGGAGGAAATCCCCGATTACAGCCTGGCCGGCATGGAGCAGGACGAGGAGGGGAACAACTACCTCACCCTGACCGAGCATGACGACGACGTGACCGTTATCGTCACCGGCATGGACGCCGGCACCTGTCTCGCCACCGACTCCGGCGGCGGCGTTATCGTCGCGAACAAGGTCGTCACCAAGAGCTACGGCCTGCGCTCCGCCGGCGTTTACACCATCGGCTCCAACGAGTCCTGGGTGTACCTCTATAACTCCACCTGCACCTCCATGCAGGACGCGGGCCTGTGCTCCGCCTCCTCCGGCTACGCCTACGCCTTCAACTGCCGGCTCCAGGGGCCTCAGGGTCTGAAGACCCGTGCCTCCACCGACTCCAGCACCGAGAACTCCGGCCTGTGGGTTGTAAACTCCCGCGTGTCCGCCTATTTCGACGCGGAGGACTTTGAGGCCGCCTATCCCGTGGGCAGCCCCGACGAGATGATAGAGGCCTACGGTGAGGCCGCCGGCATCGAGGCATGGGACGAGGACAGCGAGACCTATGTGGAATACCTGACCCGCGCTGATGAGGCGCTGTATCAGGCCATTATGGTGGACGGCTCCATCTCCTTCGATATGTCCAGCACCATGGTGCTGTTCGTTGACCCCGCGAACACCGACAAATATAACTCCGGCAGCCTGCTGTGGTGGTTCGTTGACCGCTCCCTGACCCCCGGTCATTCCGGCGGCAACAAGTTCGCGGTCATCTATGTAACCGGCTCCCAGGCCCCCATCAGCGTGGATTCCACCCTGCTGATAAACGACAACTACACCTACTACGGCCCCGAGTCCGAGTGGTATCTCAGCCTGAGCGAGGCCGAGCAGACCGAATACACCCCCGCCGACAACCTGCTTGTCTCCGTGGAAAACGGCGGCGTGGCCAACCTGACCTTCACAAATGAGAACTCCTCGACCTGCTGGGATCTGACCGGCGAGTCTGACGAGACCTGCGAGCTGGTGGGCGACTTCTATCTGTCCGTCCCCTGCGACGGCTCCGAGCCTGGCACCACCGCAGGCGCTGTGAACGAGATCAACGCCACGTTCATCAATTCCGAGTGGACCGGCTGCGTCAAGTATGCCGACGATACCGGCGTTTGCGCCCTGTCCTTTGACGCGACCTCCTCCTGGACCGTCACCGAGGAGACCACCATCGACTCCCTGACCATCGAGGACGGCGCCGTCATCAACGCCACCATGACCGTGGACGGCGTGGAGACCGAAATCACCGCCGGCACCTACGAGGGCGAAATCGTCCTGACCCCGCTGGCCTGAGAAAGCGGAAAATAATCCCAAGCAATAAGCAGCCCCCTGCGGCAAATGCCGCAGGGGGTTCGTTTTTTGAAGACACCATCTGCTATGTTTGCGCTATTCGTTCTTTTCCGCTGAAAGATAGATCTCCTCCGCTTCCAGCAAAGCCAGTTGGAGAACACCGCGGACGCTTTCATTTTCCGCCACCGCAGGCAGCATATCCAAAGCCTCCGATGCGGCACTGCACATGATATAATACATTTTCTGATAATCCGCCATCGGTCATCGCCTCCTTTTGCCACTAAATTGTAGCATATTCCCATAAGAAAAGCTACAAAATAGTAGCATCACCAGAGGTGATGGCTATGTATTTTCAGCGTCTGGAGGATCTGCGAACAGATGCGGACAAGACTCAGCAGGAAATCGCGGACATATTGCACTGCAAGCGGGAGGTATACCGCCGATATGAAAAGGGAATCAACGAAATCCCCGTCTGGGCAGTGATACAGCTGGCCCAATATTATCACGTCAGCACTGACTATATTCTCGGCCTGTCCGATGATATGACGCTCCGCTAAAAAGCCCCGTTCCCTGTTACAGCTCACCAAGATACCGCTTCACGGCAGCGTTGGCCTTTTCCACCGTCGCCGGCTCGTCTATGCCGGTCAGCTGGCCGTGATCTACCACGATTTTGCCGTTGCAGACGGTATAGTCCACGGCGCCCTTCAGGCCCACGGTGCAGAGCATGGATTTCACATCGAACTGCGCGCCCACCAACTCCAGACGGTTCAAATCCACCAGGAAGAAATCGGCGGCCTGGCCCACGGCGAGAGAGCCTAATTTTTCCCGGCCCAGGAGCCTGGCACCGCCACGGGTGGCGACCTTCAGCAGGTCGTAGCCGCTGGGGGCGTTCTGGCTCCATTGGAGCCGATGGAGCAGGTAGGCCACCCGCAGCTCCTCCAGCAGGTTCGACCCGTCGTTGCTGGCGGAGCCATCCACCCCCATGCCCACGGGAACGCCCAGGGCCAGCAGTTGCGGAACCTTAGCGCCGCAGTTGGAGGGCTTCATATTGGACACCGGGCAGTGGGCAACGCCGGTGCCGGTTTCGGCCAGAAACCGCAGCTCCTCATTGGTAAAGTGTATGCCATGGGCGTACCACACATCCGGCCCCGTCCACCCCAGACTCGCCATATATTCCAGGGGCCGCATATGGAATTTTTCCAGGGTGAACCGCTCCTCGTCCAGCGTCTCCGCCAGGTGGGTGTGCAGCCGGACGTGCATCTGCCGGGCAAGGATTGCCGACTGGCGCAGCAGCTCCCCGGTGACACTGAAGGGGGAGCAGGGGGCCAGGGCCACCTGATGCATGGCATAGGGACTGTCGTCGTGAAAGGTCTCCACCGCCCTTTGGGAGTCGGCCAGAATCTCGTCCACGGTCTGCACCACGCTGTCCGGGGGCAGGCCGCCGTCCTTTTTGCTTAAATCCATGCTGCCTCGCGTGGCGTGAAGGCGCAGGCCCAGGGCGTCCGCTGCGGCGAATTGGGCCTCTAAAATTCCTTCCCTGCCCTGAGGAAAGACGTAGTGGTGGTCAAGGCAGGTGGTGCAGCCGTTTTTCAGCAGCTCCCCCATGCCGGTGAGGGAGCTGTAATAGGCCGTCTCCCCGTCCACGTTTTTCCAAATTTCATACAGGGTCGTCAGCCAGGGAAACAGCTCCATATTCTGCACCTGGGGCAGGTTCCGGCTGAAGGTCTGGTACAGATGGTGATGCGTGTTGATAAGGCCGGGATACATGACCATGTGGGCGGCGTCGATGACCTCGTCCCCCGCCAGTTCCTCCGTCTCCGGGCCGATATAGGCAATTACTCCGTCCCTGGCCAGCAGGCACGCATCCTCCAGTACCTGATCCCCATCGTCGCAGGTCACAAGTCGGCTGATATTTTTCACAAGCAAGGTTCCCATGACAAAGCTCCTCCTGTAGGAAAGTTAAATCGACTATACCACTATACCAGAAATTCCCGCCGCCGGCAACGGAAAGCAGGACTTAATCCATATACCCAAACAGGCCCCGGACGGAGACCTCCCCGGCGGTGACGGTCTCGCGGGTGCCGTCGGGATAGCGGACGATCAGGCCGAAGTCCTGGTCGATGTCCTCGGCGAAGGCCTCCCTTGTGCCGTTCGGGCGCAGGAGCCGCACCGGCTTCCCCAGGGTCAGGCAGCTTTCCCGGTAGCGCTGGAAGTAATCCCCCGTCCCGGCAAGCCAATGGGGGTACATCTCCCCCAGGGCGTTGATCATCTCCCCGCACAGGCAGCCCCGGTCTACGGGACGGCCCAAATGCTCCGCCAGGCTGACGGCCAGGGGGGCCACCTCTGGTGGGAAATCCGCCGAGGCGTGATTGGCGTTGACCCCAATGCCGGTAATGAGGTATTGCAGCGCCCCGGATTCTCCCTCCACCGCCAGCTCTGTGAGAATCCCGGCCAGCTTCCGCCCGTCCAGAACGATGTCGTTCGTCCACTTAATACCGGGGCGGACGCCGCAGGCGGCCTCAATGCAGTCGCACACCGCCACGGCCACATAGGCGGTGATGGTGGAGGCCCGGAGGGGACTGACCTCCGGCCTGTACAGCAG
>JAJBVW010000138.1 GCA_020866945.1 Oscillospiraceae bacterium | reverse complement strand
ATTCATATTAACAAGCGCGTAAACAACATATTATAATTGAAGGAGAACACACAATCATGGGTCTTTTTGGAAAGAAAAAAGATACCGCACAAAAAAAAGATCCTGTCATGGCCGCTCCTGAAGCGCCCGTAGAAGCCGCCCCTGTGGCGGAGGCAGTCCCCATCACGGAAACCGCCCCCGCCCAGGAGGCCGCTCCTGCGGCGGCTGAGGCCCCCGCTGTGGCAGAGATCCCTGTGGAGGAAGCTACTATGGAAGAAGTCAAAAAGGAAGAAGAAACCCCTGAGCTGACCGAAAAGGAAAAGGGAAAGGTCTACCAGGTTCGCATGAACTATCATGCCGGCTATGATCAGTATCGTGAGTGGCCGAACGGCGGCAAGACCATCCATTCCGGCATCGGCTGGTTCCACCCCTTCGGCGTCAGCAACTACTACGGCATCCAGGACTGCGGCGAGGGTTACAACAAGGAAGCCGCTGATTTCCCTGTGGAGAAATACTTCACAGAGGACTGGATGAAGCAGTTCGAGACCGACCTTTTCTGCATCTATCGGCAGGAGGACGGCGACATCTACGCCTGGGACGGTATGTTCGCCATTCGCGGCACCGACCCCAACCAGTGCATTCTTTATAACTCCGTTTACACCCGTCAGGACGTGATCGTGAACGTGATCGTTGGCGGTACTGGCCGTTATGAGGGCGCCAGAGGCCTGATGATCGGCACCACCGAGGGCGGCGGCGAAACGAAGGGCGTAGCCACCATGCCGGATGGCAACCCTCTGGAGCTGCCCGCCACCATTATCAAGCACCTTGAGGGCTTTATCCGTATTCCCGACAAGGAGTAAATCAGGCAATCCCCAAGGGGTCGATGGATGCATCGGCCCCCTTTGTAAGAAATTATTAATAGTTTTATCTTTAGGAGGAAACCTCAAATGAAACATTTGGAAGCCGATATTTGCGTTGTCGGCGGCGGCCTGTCCGGCCTTACCGCGGCCACCCAGGCAGCGGAGAAGGGCGCGCAGGTCGTGGTCTTTGAAAAGAGCGGCACCACCGGCGGCGCGGCCAACATGGGCATGGCGTTCTTCGCCGTGGAGTCCCATGTCCAGCGCGACCAGATGATCGAGTGGACGAAGGACGACGCCTTCAAGTTCACCATGGAGTACAACCACTGGAAGGCCGACGCCCAGACCGTCCGCCGCTGGTTCAATATGTCCGCCTCCACCGTGGAGTGGGTGGAAAGCTTCGGCGTGGAGATCCTGGGCGCTTACAAATATTTCCAGGACAGCCACATCACTCAGCACATGATCAAGCTCCCCGGCGCCAACAAGCCCGCCGAGCGCCAGGCCAGCCACATGGTCAAGCTGATGACCGACTACGCAAACTCCATGGGCGTGGACTTCCACTTCCGCACCCCCGCCCGTGAGCTGATCGTGGGCGACAAGGGCCAGGTTCTGGGCGTCATCGCCGTGGACGAGAGCGGCGAGGAGGTCGAGTGCCTGGCGGACGCCGTCATCATCGGCACCGGCGGCATCGGCAACAACGTGGAGATGATCAAGGAATACCTGGGCTTCACCTGGGGCAAGGATATGTTCACCTTCCGTATCCCCGGTCTGGACGGCGACGGCATGAAGATGGCCTGGAAGATCGGCGCCACCAAGGCTCCTCTGTCCATGGAAGTGACCTACAACACCCCTGGCACTACCGACGTGTTCAAGACCCTGTCCGAGGTCATGCGCCAGCCCTCCACCATCATGGTGAACATCCACGGCGAGCGTATCATCAACGAGCAGATCATGAACAACACCACCTTCACCGGCAACGCCATCAACGCCCAGGCGGGCCACCGTGCCTTCTCCATCATCGGCCAGGACGGCATCGACTACATGAAGGAGCATGGCCTGGACTACATCACCTATCACCACGCGGTGAAGGATCTGAACAAGTGGGAGCATGAGAAGGAGCTGTACTTCTCCGGCGTGAAGTCCGCCGCCGAGAACAGCGTCTTCATGGCCGACAACGGCGTTCAGTATCAGGACGAGAACGAGCCTCAGGAGAACAACTTCTATGAGTGCAGCAGCCTGGAGGAGGTCTGCGAGGTAACGGGCATCGACCTGAAGACCCTGAAGAAGACCATCGAGCGGTACAACAGCTTCGCCGGCGGCTACGACGCCGACTTCTGCAAGCCCGCCCGCTGGCTGCGGCCCATCACCGGCGACAAGTACTATGTGGCCCGCCACTTCCCCTCCGGCTACGGCTCTCTGGGCGGCATCAAGGTCAACCACGACATGAAGGTTCTCCGCGAGTCCGACGACTGCCCCATCCCCGGCCTGTTCGCCTGCGGCACCGACACCGCCAACGTGGTGTTCGGCGGCGAGTACTGCTTCTATAACCCTGGCTCCACGATGAGCTGGGCCTTGAACTCCGGTCGTATGGCCGGCATGGAAGCATGGGACTACATAGAAGGCGACGACTTCGTAGAGTAACATTTATACTGCTTCAAAAAGAGTGGACTGCTTTTGCAGCCCACTCTTTTTTACGGGGGCGGCGGGTCTTTTGCCCGCTGAGCTTCGTTGGGCCTCCTCGACGTGCTACAAGCACGCCTTCGTCGGCCCGCCTCGTCAGCGAACAAAATCCCTCGCCGCGCATTGTCGGACACCCTAAATTTTAGTCTGGCGGGTGGATTTTTTCGTTTGGTATTATTTGAGGTTTTTGGCCCTGATGCTCGCGCTTCGCGCTTGCATGGTGGGCTTGATTTTTCTGCGAAAAAATTTTTTTATCCTGAGACCGTTTGGGGTATTGCGGCGTCTTATTTACAGACCGGTCAAGATGAGGAAAGGAGGTGTGCCATGACCCGGGAATCCGATACGACGCCTGCCTATGGCGGCATTATGGAGCTTTACGAGGCCCACAAGCAGATGGTCTATCGCCTGGCCCTGAGCTATACGAAATCCCCCCAGGACGCGGAGGACGTGTGCCAGACGGCCTTTCTCCGGCTGCTAGAGCATCGTGGGGAGATCACCCACGGTAAGGAGCGGCAGTGGCTGGCGTCGGTGACGGCCAATCTCTGCAAAAGCCTTCTCCGCTCCGCCTGGCGGCGCAAAACCGAACCGCTGGACGGCCTGGAGCTGCCCTTTGACGCCCCGGAGGAAAACGAGGTGTTCCAGGCGGTGATGTCCCTGAAAAATGAGGAACGGGCCGTGGTGTATCTCTATTACTACGAGGGCTATTCCACCGCCGAGGTGGGCGAAAGCTGGGGCTGAAGCGCTCCACCGTGTCCACCCGGCTGGACAGAGCCAGAAAGCGATTGAAATCAAAATTGGAGGCTGACTATGCAGGATAAAATTCGCGGCGCGTTCGACAAAATCACGCTGCCAGCAGACGCGGACGAGCGCATCCGGCGGACGCTGGCGGAGGCGGCCTCCCAGCCGAAGAAGGAGGCCATTCAAATGCAGAAAAATTACAGACGCAAAGCGCCCAAGCTTGCCGTGGCGCTGGCCGCGGCGGTGTGCGTGCTGACCGTGTCCGCCCTGGCTCTGGCCATCTCCCGGGTGGAGCTGGTATCCACAGACCTGGGGGACTACATCGAGGTGGATTTCCAGGCCACGGACGAGGACTATGTGGAGCTGGGCAACTGGTACCCCGGCGAGATACCGGCGGGCTATACCCTCAGCTTTGTGTCCGACCCCGCCTACGGCTATCAGACCATTCAGTTTGAAAACGGGGACGGGAATTATATCACGCTGTCCGTCCAGGGCGACATCGAGGGCGGCCAGGTGACGATGGACAATGTCGCCGACACCCAGTCCGTCACCGTAGGCGAGGCAGAGGGGATCCTCTACACCACAGCCACAGAGCGGCTGCTGTTCTGGACGGACGGGGCCAGGGGCCTGGGCTTCTCCCTGGCGACAGACGATGACGCCGTAGACCTGACGGCCATGGCCGAGAGCGTGGAGGAGCTGGACGAGGCTCTGACCCCCACCCTGTCCGACAGCTACAGCCAGGCCCTGACGGATCTGGGGGACTATCAGATCACCCCGCCGGAGGGCTATGAGCAGGCCAGCTTCACCGCCTCCCCCCTGTCCAGCGGCGGCGGCTGGTATGCCTATGTGCGCTATACCTACGAAAACAGCGACCACAACGAGCTGCACTTCAGCTACGAGAGCTACAACCTGACGGAGGACGCGGGAACAGGCGTGGAATTTGGCAACACCCCGGAATATGTTCTCTCCCTGCAGGCCGGGGGCAGCGGCTATACCGCCACCACCGTGAACGGCGAACTGGCCGCCTACTACGCCATGGGCAACGACTATTATGGTCTTTCCTGGGTGGACACGGAGAACTGCCTTGTGTTCCTGCTCACCTCGGACACCCTGACTATGGAGGAGCTGGTGGAGGTCGCGGAGACCATGACGCTGAACGGATAATCCGCCCCGACAAAATTAAGACCCTGTCAAACCGCAGCGGTTTGACAGGGCCTTTCTGTATGTCGGTTCCTATTTATTCAGGTTCCCGCTCGTCCCCCATAAAGAAGGCCGCCACCGTTCCCGGCCCGCAGTGGGCGGCGATGATGGTGCCGATGTCGAACAGGGGGATGTCCTTCACACGGGGATAATGCTCCTTCAGGGTCTCCCGGAAGGGCTGGGCGATGTCTGGGCAGTTGGAGTGGCAGACCCAGAGCTTGCCGTCGTAGTCCCGGCCATTTTGAATGTGCTTGTCCATGGTCTCGATGGTGGTGCGGACGGCGGCGGGCCTGCCCCGCACCTTGCCATAGACAATATGTAATGACCTCCGATTTGTAGAAACGTGGATTTACCTGTATA
>JAJBVW010000125.1:13450-21502 GCA_020866945.1 Oscillospiraceae bacterium | reverse complement strand
CTGGCCGCTGGCGTATGCACGCCCAGTGCGACGATAGTGGCTGGAACAGTGAGGAGCCCACCATGAAGATACGGGGCTTCGACGGCTATCAGTACGAGCCGGTCTGGATTCACCCGTCGGAGGCGGAAAAGCGGGGGATCAAGCATGGGGACGTGGTGAAGGTGTTCAACGAGCGGGGCATCGTCCTCTGCGGGGCTTATGTGACGGAGCGCCTTATCCCAGGGGCCTGCTCTGTAGACCACGGGGCGCGGCTCGACCCTATCATTCCCGGCTGGCTTGACCGGGGCGGGGCTATCAACACCATCACCCCGGAGAATACCACCAGCAAAAACGCCACCGGCATGGCCGTTTCCGGCTTCCTGGTGGAAATTGAAAAGGTGTCGGACGAAGAGTGGGCCGCCTGGCAGCGGGATTACCCCGAAGCCTTTGCCCGGAAAATAGACCCGGACGCGGGCGTGTGCCTGGCCGGATGGATGATAGATCCAGAGGAGACGTAAGTCCTCAAGGACGGAGAGAGTAATGAGCAAGATATTTGTGGTGGACATCGCCCGGTGCTCCGGGTGCTATAACTGTCAGCTTGCCTGCAAGGACGAACACGCGGAAAACGACTGGCTGCCCTACGCGGCGGCCCAGCCCCTGACAGGGCAGTTCTGGTGCCGGGTGGAGGATCATGTCCACGGCACCATCCCCAAGGTGAAAATACATTACGAATCCCAGCTCTGCCGCCACTGCGAGAACGAGGCCTGCATGAACGCCTGTCCCGCAGGAGCTATATACCGGCGGGAGGCGGAGGGCTTCGTGCTGATAGACCCCGCGAAATGTACCGGCTGCCGGGCCTGCATCACTGCCTGCCCCTATGGGATGGTGTATTTTAACGAGCAGAAGCATATCGCCCAAAAATGCACCGGCTGCGCTCATTTGCTGGACGCGGGCTATACCCAGCCCCGCTGTGTGGAGGCGTGTCCCACAGATGCGCTGCGCATTGTGGACGCTGAACCGGTGAACGGGGAGCGGGTGGTCTACAAAAACCGGCCCGGACGGTTTATCGGCGGCCTGGTCTATGACCCGGTGGAGAAGGAGGTTATCATCGGCGCAGAATGTACCCTGTCCGATGGCCGCGTCACCCTGACAGACGATTTTGGCGACTTTTGGTTCCATAACCTCCCGGAAGGGCGCTATGACCTGACCATCCAGGCGGAGGGCTATGCCGCAAAAGTGTTTCAGGCCCTCTCTACTGAGGGGCAGGATGTGAACCTGGGGGATATAGCCATGGATAAGCTCAGCGTGTAATTTATAGCATAAACGACCATCCCCGGCGGAGCGAGGTGCTCGCCGGGGATGGTCATTTTAGATTTGGGATAATCCGGGGTCAGGCTTGCTCGCTCTTAAACTGCTCGCGGACTATGTCTAGAAACAGCCTGGCGGCGGGGTTCGGCATGGCTTTGCGCCAGGCGACCACATAAGTTCTTACCGCGTCGCCGCCGGGAATGGGGATGAAACGGACGTTCTCTGCATAAAACACCCGGCTGATTCCCTCCGGGATGATAGAGACTCCCATGCCGGCGCCCACGGACAGAACCACGGCTTCCGCCCTGTCGTAGGTACACACGACATTGGGCTTGTAGCCCCTGGCGGTGCAGACCTCCATGATTTGCCGATGCAGGCCGGGGCTGTCCGTTTCGGAAACGGAGATGAACCGCTCATTCTGAAGCTTGGAGAAATCCAGCGGCATACTTGCGAGCGGATGCCCTGCGGGGATGGCCACGCACAGACGGTCGGTGTGAGACTGGAGCGTATCGAAGCTGTCCCCGGTTGGAACCATCTCCCGGACGGCAAAGTGAAGGTCATATTTTGCCTCGCTCATGGCTGCCATCTGGCCCCGGCCAGATGTGAAGGATATGTCCGTCAAAATATTTGGATAGCGGGAGGAAAAAACGGTCAGACACTGGGAGAGCACAGCGCTGCAGGTGGTCAGGGCAGATATGGATAGGCTGCCAGACTCCCCCTGCTCCATCTGACGGATGCGCAGAGCGGTCTTTTCCGCGATGTCCACAATCTCTATTGCCTTTGGCAGAAGCTCCCGGCCCGCGTCCGTCATAGAGACGGCTTTTCTCGACCGAAGAAACAGCGGCGCGCCGAGCTGCTTTTCCAGCTCCACAATGCTGTGGCTGATAGACGGCTGGGTGATGCCGCACCGCCGCGCGGCCTCGGAAAAGTTCAGCGTCTGGGCCACGGTAATAAAATATTTCAGCTGATTAATGTCCATGGGAATACGCCTCCTGGTCTCTTTTATATTTTATGGAAAAATGCGGAAATGTCAAGAAAGGCTTATGAAATATTAATTGGCTGCCATTTTTTGTAAAATGTCTTGATTTTATTGATGTAACACTTTATAATGGTAACACGCTAATGAATAAGATTGGCGCGGAGGCGTTCATGGGGTTTTATTTACCCGGAAGCACTGTGAGCCTCTAATCATTTTTAAGAGAAGGGAAAAGCAGTATGAAAAAAAGAAGTTCTTTGTGCAAGCTCCTTTGCGCGGTGCTGGCGATTGCGCGGATGGGGGCCGGCACAGTAGCATGCGCCGCCCGCGACGGGGCCAGCGGTGCAGCCAGCAGTGAGACCGCTCTGGAGGTTCCCGGTACGCCGGAGGTTATCCCGGAAGGACTGGAAATCGACTGGACGGTTCGGTACACCTATGCGGAGCTGGAGGAACAGGTCGAAGCAATGGCGGAGACATATCCTGAAATCTCCACTCTGTATTCCATCGGCACCTCCTGGCAGGAGCGTGACCTGTGGTGCCTGGAAATCACCAACCAGGAAATTCCTGCGGATGAAAAAACCGGCATTGCTGTCATTGGGCCTATCCACGGCGGCGAGCGGGAGGCTGCGTCCTGCGCCATGTACTTTGCGTGGTGGACGCTTCTGAACTCCGATACGGAATACGTGCAGAATATGCTGGATAATTACATCATCTATGTTATCCCCAGCATCAACCCGGACGGCTATGAGCAGTCCTTTGTTATCAACACCCGTCAGAACCTGCGTCCCCGCGATCTGAACGGCGACGGCGTTGTGTTCAGCGACCCCTATAACGACATCGACGGCGACGGCTTTATCGCAACGCTCTACAGCGGCACTGCCGATATGGAGCCGGAAAGCCCCTACAATCTCCCGGAGGGCATGGTGGAGTTTGGCACTGAAAGCTCTGACTGGGACGGCAACGGCATTCTTGGCGACGACCCGCGCAACAGCGGCATCGACCTGAACCGCACCTTTGACTATCAGTGGGGACGCTATGACATCGAGACCGATGTCCTGGACGATGTTTCTCTGGTTGGTTCTATTACTACCACTAACGGCACCGGCCCGGCTACCGAGCCGGAGGTTCAGGCGGTTCAGCAGTTCCTGCAGACCCATGAAATCAACGCGCTGACCGTTCTGCATACCGGCGAGCAGTCCGTTCTCTATCCCTGGTGCTATCGTGCCTATGACGAGACGGAAGAGGACGACGCGGAGATCCCCTTCATGGCGGAGACTGCGGCGGCGATGGCGGAGGCAGCGTCCGAGGGTACGGGCCGCGACTTCTACAGCTCCAGCTCCTATGACGATTATCCCACGACCGCGGAGCTTATCGACTATGCTTACGGCAAATTCAACATCCATGCGTATACCATCGAGGTATATTGCGGCGGCACCGGCGAATACAGCTGGGGTGATACGCTGCCGGAGGCCACCTGGGTGTTCTATACGCAGGAGGAGCTTGCCGAGATGGGCGTGGACGTGGAGAACCTCCACAATGCCGACGGCGTGACCCTGGCGGAGGATGAGGGACTCTGGTTCTATACCAGCAGCAGAAACCAGATGGTCAACACAGCGGCTGAGGATCAGGACGTCATGGTGGAAGGCATCCGCGATGCGATTCTGGTCATGATTGAAAGCGAACCCAGCGGCGCTGGCTATCAGCTCCCGGCTTATATGCAGTAATGCGAGTCCAGTAAAATAATAGCTCCCTCTATGAGCGACAGTAAAAACACTGTCAATCATAGAGGGAGCATTTTTGCGTTCAAAGGAAGAATACAGTAAAATCAATCGGCCGTGGCTGATTCGGATGCCGCCTCCGCGCGGTTTTCTTCCCAAAGCTTGATGGCGTCGCATATCAAATCCAGACTGTGCTCCTGACCCATGACGCTGGTGTCCACGGCCAGATTATAATATTTGGTATTGCCCCAGGGACGCCCCGTGAATTGCTGATAGTGGCGGGCGCGGTTGGTATCCGTAGCGGAGAGATCTGCTGCCGCCTGCTGGCGGGGAATATCCATGGTCTCCGCCACCCGATCAACGCGGTAGGGGGTCGGGGCATGGATGAACACCCGGAAACAGTTGGGGTCTTCGCAAAGGATATAATCCGCGCAGCGGCCAACCAGGACGGCGGAGGTCTCCGTGGCGGCGATGCGCCGGAGTATCCGCACCTGCGTGGCAAACAGCTTTTCCAGGGAGGACAGTTCCATATGGGCGGCATAGCTGGACGTCACAAAGTCATAGACGACACTGTGAGCCATGTTATGCTCGTGCTTATGTATGAACGATTCCGGCAAGCCGCTTTCCTGTGCCTCCACAGGGATAAGCTCGTCGTTGCCAAAGAACTTGGCTCCCAGGCGCTCCGCCAGCTTCTGTGCCAGCTCATACCCGCCGGAGCCGAACTCCCAGCCGATTGTGACGATGCAGCGCTGGCCGGCCATGACTTCCGGGGCCGGGCCAATGGCCTGCTCCATCTTGGTATCCCGTTCCACAAAGTGCATAAGGGGCTTTTCGCATACGCGCAGGAACAGCTTCATCACCAATCCCACTGTCAGCGCGCAGATGATGGTGCCTTCCCGGACGCCTACGAGCTTGTGGAAATAAATCAGGCTGGTGGCGGCGGAAATGCACACCATGGAGCAGTCGAAGATAATTTTGCTGCTGGATACAGTCAGCCCCGTCTTTTTGGAGATGGCAAGGCTCATGCCTTCTCCCGGTGTAGGAAGTATTTGCGGCGCGAGATACAGCATAACGCCAAGCGCCACCATTGGTACGCTGCAAAGCAGAAACAGCAGCCGCATGGGATAGGTTTCCGGAGCAGGGAGGAAAGCAAAAATAGCTGTGGCCAGATTCACAAGCAGCCCGAAGAAAAAGCTGGCTACGATTTGCAGCAGCATATCAGGCTTGAAATCCCGCCGCAGGATGATGACCTCTACGAGAATGTAAAGGCAGTAGGCGATGGTGGTGCAGGTACCCAGATTCAAGGCGGTCAAGTTTTCTGCCGAGCATATCTGATACAGCACGTTTGCCAGACACGTCACCGGGCTTACGCCCAGGGAAGATTTGACGGAAAAAACCACGCCGACGGCCATAATGAACAGGCCTAGGCAGTATACCACAAAACGCTTTATCCACCGCAGGATAAAGCCAGGTTCCTTTAGTTTACTCATTGCTGTAACACGCCTCACTTAGTTATATAAAAAATTAATCAACTCATTTACAACATCTATTATAATATGCTTTTCATAAAAAGTCTACAGCAAAATTGAGAAACCGTTACCGGCGGTGTCGGTCATATGTGTGCTTGTGGCCATAGCAGGAGCTGCACAGACGTCCTCTGTGATGCAGGGGAAGGGCGGCCCCGCATTTGGCGCAGAAGAGAATGTTGTTTTTTAGGTTATACAGGAGAATTTGGTTTATCTCGTCCGCCACCTGCTCCCGCTCGGCATGGAGCCAGTCCCGGTCAACATCGCAGTCGAATGCCTGGGAGAGGGAGAAGTGCAAATCCAGCTCCCGGCAGTAACGCTCCAGTTCCTGCAGAGTATAGGCGGTCTGCTTTTCCGGCAGCGCGGGAGGCTGGAGCGGCTCCTCTTTGCTCCATGTGCGGAGAAAGCGGAAGAACAACTGGTTGAGGGTATCGTCTGTCTCATCAAAGGGAATGTTGGCGGCTCGCAGCTCCTGCTGCTTGGTGAGCTGAAAGCCTGCCTCCCGGATGCGGGAGATAACGGTGATATACCTGGTGATGTCCAGCTTGACATAGGGCTGCACCGTGGGCATACGATTCCAGACCTCCAAAACCTCCAGAAGGTCAAAATCAACGGCTGTCACTAAATCTGAAAAGCCTACCACTGCCGTCTGGATGGGCGGTACCACAGTTTCCAACGCGGAGCGTATCAAAGCCAGGTTTTCCACCGCGCCGACATAACCCTTTTCATACATTCCGTAACGTCCGGCCCGTCCGGCAATCTGCTGTATCTCCTCCGGTTTTAATTCACGGCGCTCATGGCCGTCGAACTTTTCCGTTTCCATGAAGATGATGCGCCGGATGGGGAGATTCAGACCCATGCCGATGGCATCCGTGGAGACAACATATTCCATCTGGCCGGAGAGGAAGCCTTCTACCTGCTTGCGGCGGGTCGCATAGGGCAGCGCCCCATATATGATGGCCGGCTCCTTGCCCCGGCGGCGCAAATCCTCCGCCACGGAAAGAACGCCCACCTTGGAGAAGGTTATCAGCGCATCTCCTGGCTGGACAGTTGTATAGTCCATCGTGCGGGTCATACAGAGAAGAGGCGTCCGGCGCTGATGCTCCACCACTTCATAGCTGTCCCCGCAGGACTGGATGATGCGCAGGAGGATATTTTTTGCCTCCGGCGCGGCGCACAGGTGTATTTCCGGGGCGCAAACGCCCAATATGGCCCGCGTCCAGGCATAGCCGCGCTCCCGGTCGGCAATCATCTGGCACTCGTCGATAACGGCCACGTCATAAACGGTGTCAAGCTCCAGCTTTTCCGCTGTGGCGGCTACATGGGTGTCTCCGGGGCGGCGATCCTCCTCCTCACCCGTGGTCAGGGAGCAGGCTACCCCATCGGCCAGAAGACGCTCCTAGGCCTCTAATGCCAGCAGCCGCAGCGGGGCAAGATATATCCCTGTTTCCGCCCGGATGAGCTGCTGAAAGCCGGCATAGGTCTTACCGGTGTTGGTGCCGCCGATGTGCAGAACAAAATGCCGCTTCATGGCGCGGGCCTCCGGGTATTCGTCCTTGGGATTCAAAGCGGCCAGGGTGTCCAGACTGGTGCGGATAGCCTGGGGCACATAGTAGACGGAATAGATATAGCCCAGCCCTCGGTTCAGAAGCTCCTGGCAGGGGAAATTATTCATGCGCAGAAGCTCGTCTGCCTTCGCCTCCGGCTGGGCGTCGGCAAAGGCTGTCAGCTCCCGCTCAGCCACGGACAGCAGGATAGGGGCATACAGGCGTTTCAGCTTTTCCGCGTGGGACGAATCCAGATTTTCCCCCAGCCAGGGCATTGCTGTGACAAAATTTTTGATGAGCCGGGCGTAAAAATCGCATGGCTTTTGGGCGGCAAGGGACAGAAAATTATCTATCCGGCCCATGGACTTTCCTGGCCCCAACCGAACGGCCCATTCAGTGCCGGGCAGAAGCTGCAAAATAGCCCGGTGATATTTCTCTCCCAGCAGGGCGGCAGGGCCTTCCTGCTTTGGGGCGTCTGTCCATATTGTGTCCAGGAAATCTCCCGCCATATGCAGGGCGAGCTGTCCGGCCCCGTTTTCTTCCTGTGGAGCGGGAGAATGCGTTTCGCTGGAATTTGCAATCTCTGCTGCAAGAGCCTGGAACCGGGGAGACTGCTCGGCGGCCAGTACGTCGCTTTTTTTCCAAAAGCGGATAGAACCGCCCCTGGCGCTGTGTCTGTATTGGGGCCGGGGAAGAAACTCTTTTTGAAGGGCCTCCGTCCAGCCCCGGGACTTTAGTGTCCGCGCGGTCCAATATTTGCTTTGCTGACTCATGCACAGTGGCTCCTTTCCATAAAATCATTGGTGCGGCGGTACGCCGCACTGCACTAATTACATAGTGTAACACAATTTAGGCTGGTTCATCAATCATTATAATTGGAAATTTTCAGACTTGTATAAAAAGTCCAGGTTGAGGTATTAAATGACGTTTCATTTAGGCAAATAAAAATTTTGTTTAAATGGATGGCTAAACTTGACAAAACATTGGCAATCGGTTTG
>JAJBVW010000125.1:11607-13440 GCA_020866945.1 Oscillospiraceae bacterium | reverse complement strand
AAAACCGGGAAATATATGTTACTATTTTTACACACGGGCCACCCTCGCGTTAGGCCCGAAAAATTTCTTTGGAGGAGAAACAATGAAATCAAAGGTATGGAAACATCTGATCAGCCTGCTGTGCATAGTAGCGCTGGTGGCGTCTCTGGGCATCACGGCCTGGGCCGCTGACGAGCTGACGCTGGAGGACGTGGCTGCCATGGCGCAGAAGGCCCTCGACCAGCAGGAGATTCAGAACATCATGAGCCGCCATGTCATGTATCACTGCTATGGTGAGCATGAGGAGGAGATGGAGGAAATCTGGGTTCAGGAATATGAAAACCAGATGACCGCCTCCTTCGGCCAGAACCAGGGCTTCTATGTGGGCTATGATTCCATCTGGGAAGCCTATGTGGACGGCCATGACACCTCTTGGCTATCCAGTGCCAAGAGCTATTGCGAGAACAACGGCATCGACATCTCCGGAATGACAGATGACGAGATTCTGGAGATTTACGGCGGCGTTGGCCAGCTGCTGCTACATGTCACCACCACTGCCATCATCGAGGTAGCTGAGGACGGCCAGACCGCCAAGGCGTTCTGGTATTCCCCCGGCATGATCGCTGAGAGCGGCCAGTCCGGCAACACCATCTGGGAAGCCTATGGCGTTGACTTCGTGAAGGAAGATGGCGAGTGGAAGATGTGGCACCTGCATATGTTCACAGACTTCATGGGCAGCTTCTATCTGACGCTGGGCGGTTCCAGCTCCGGCGGCGGTGGCACTGCCCCCAGCGGCAGCAGCGGCGAGGCTTCCGGCGAGGCTAGCAGCGAGACTGCCGAGGCAACTGACAACTCCCAGCAGGAGTGGCAGGGCGAAGGCGGCTCCCAGGTCGCGGCCTCCACTGTTCATGACTATCTTAGCTCTGTGCAGTACTATGAGTTCTCCAGCGACCGTCTGCGCAGCGATATGGAGATATTCATCCCCACCGGCTATGATGAGTGGTCGTTTGACGACGACAACTATGGCCCGACTGCTGAGGAGTATGAATCCCTGGGCATTGACCTGAGCCTGTGGTATGAGGCGCATCAGTCATAAGCTGTAAACCAGCTTTCTATCCATAACACAACCGCCCCTGGTTTAAAAGCCGGGGGCGGCTTTTTGTGATTTTAGGGCTTGACTTTCACAGAGAATGGGCTTACAAAAATGTCACACCCCTGTCACCTGATTCAATGGCGGAGGAAGCTGTTACGCTGTATACTCAGGGCACAAAGGAGGTCATGTCAATGACGATTTTAGAGGTTCGGGGCCTGGAAAAGATTTATACCACCCGTTTCGGCGGCAGCCAGGTCAAAGCCCTGTCCAATGTGTCCTTTTCCGTGGAGCAGGGAGAATATGTGGCCATCATGGGGGAGTCCGGCAGCGGCAAAACTACACTTTTGAATATGCTGGCGGCGTTCGACAGGCCCACCTTCGGGGCGGTGCTGCTCCAGGGCAGCAGCGTTACCGCCATTCAGGAGGCCGAGCTGGCCGCCTTCCGGCGGGACAATCTGGGCTTTGTGTTCCAGGATTTTAACCTGCTGGACACGTTTACCATCCGGGACAATATCTATCTGCCCCTGGTGCTGGCGGGAAAGCAGTATGCGGAGATGAATATGCGTCTCATTCCCATTGCCCAAAAGCTGGGGATAACGGATATTCTTACAAAATACCCCTATGAGGTCTCCGGGGGCCAGAAGCAGCGGGCGGCGGTGGCGCGGGCCATCATTACAAAACCAAAGCTGCTCCTGGCGGATGAACCCACGGGGGCGCTGGACTCAAAGGCCACGGAGGGCCTGCTGCGGATATTTGAGGAG
>JAJBVW010000125.1:0-11597 GCA_020866945.1 Oscillospiraceae bacterium | reverse complement strand
TCCGGCCAGACGATTTTAATGGTGACGCACTCTGTCAAGGCCGCCAGCCACGCCGGGAGGGTCATCTTCATCAAGGACGGGGAGCTTTTCCCCCAGCTCTATCGGGGCGGCAGCACGGACGCGCAGATGTATCAGAAAATCTCCGATACCCTGACCCTGCTGGCCGCGGGAGGGCAGGACGATGCGTAAACGCCTGTATAACCGGCTGGCCTGGGATGGCATAGGGAAAAACTGGAAGCTATACTTCCCCTATATCCTGAGCTGTGTGCTGACCATCGCCATGTACTATATGATAAAATCCCTGGCGCTGAACGATGGGGTGCAGGCCATGCGGGGCGGGGACAGCGTGGTTTTGCTGCTGGGCCTTGGCTCCTGGGTGGTGATGATTTTTGCCGTTATTTTCCTGTTTTATACCAACAGCTTTCTGATGAAGCGGCGGAAAAAGGAGTTCGGGCTATATAACGTCCTGGGAATGGAAAAGCGGCACCTGTGCCGGGTGGTTTTCCTGGAAACCATGTATATCGCCCTGATAAGCCTGGGGCTGGGTCTGCTGGCCGGAGTGGCACTGGGCAAGCTGATGTTTCTGCTGCTGACCCGCGCCCTGGGCGGGGAGGCGACGCTGGGGTTCCATCTCTCCGGCGAGGCCATTGTCTCCACGCTGGGGCTGTTCGCCGGCATCTTTTTCCTGATACTCCTGAACAGTCTGCGTCAGGTGCGGAAAACCGCCCCCATCGAGCTTTTGAAGGCGGAGAGCTATGGGGAGCGGGAGCCAAAGGCCAAGTGGCTGCTGGCCCTGCTGGGAGCGCTGTGCCTGGAGGCCGGGTATGTCATTTCCCAGGCGGTGGACGACCCCCTTGGAGCCATGTTTTGGTTCTTCGTGGCGGTGGTGCTGGTTATTATTGGCACCTATCTTCTGTTCACCGCCGGGAGCATTGCCCTTTTAAAGCTGCTGCAAAAAAACAGGCGGTATTATTACAAGGCCCGCCATTTCGTCTCCGTGTCCGGCATGATGTACCGCATGAAGCAGAACGCGGTGGGCCTTGCCAACATCTGCATCCTGGCTACCATGGTGCTGGTGATGATTTCCGCCACGGCCAGCCTGGTGGCGGGGGCGGAGCAGGCGGTCAGGCTGCGCTATCCCTATGACCTGGCAAACGACGGAACCGATGAATACACCGCCGCCTGGCTCAGCCAGAAGACGGCGGAGGCGGCAGCCCAGGGCGCTGTCGTGACGGAGGAGGTAAGCTATTCCTATCTGGCTATGTATGTGCTGCGGCAGGAGGATGTTCTTGTGACAAGAGCTGTGGATGGATCGCCGGGAGGGGTCGCTTATACGGAGGGTATCGCCTATTTCATCACCCTGGAGGACTATAACCGGCTCACCGGGGAGAGCAGAACCCTGGCCGAGGATGAAATTCTCCTCTATGTCAGCAAAGTGGACTATGACCAGGACACTCTGACCATCTTTGACAGAACCTATACCGTGGCGGACAGAGTGGACAGCTTTCTTGGGAACGGGAAGGTCATGGCCTATATCTACCCCAGCTACTGCGTTGTGGTCAGGGACGAGGCCCAGCTTTCCTATTTGGAGGAGAACTCTATATATGATTTGGCGATGTTCTGGGGGGCCAACCTGGACGCTGACGACGAGACGAAAATCCAGATATACCAGGCCCTTCGGCAGGCCGCTTCGGAGGAGGAAGGCTATTTTGGCAGCCTGGAATGTCAGGCGTGGGAGCGGGATGAGCTGGTGAGCATTTATAACGGCTTCTTCTTCCTGGGGGTATTTTTGAGCGTATTATTTATGATTGCCGCCATTCTGGTCATTTACTATAAGCAGATCTCCGAGGGCTACGAGGATCGCCGCCGGTTCGAGATTATGCAGCAGGTGGGCATGAGCCGCCTGGAGGTGAAGCGGGCCATCCGTTCCCAGGTGCTTACGGTGTTCTTCCTGCCCCTGGCAATGGCCGGTGTCCACGAGCTGTTCGCCATGTCCATTATATTGCAGTTCATGGACGTTCTCATGCTGGCGAGCCACAGCATTTATTACATCACCGCCGCCGTCAGCTTTGCCCTGTTCGCCGGTGTATACGCCATGGTGTACGCCCTGACTGCCCGGACATACTATCGAATAGTAAGCCCAAACGCAGCGGTGAATAATATTGCAGCATAAAGTATAAACGATTTGTAAGGTATATGCAAAATAATCTGGGCCGTTCGCTCTTTTATTGGGGCGGACGGCCTTGCTTTTGCTGAAAAAAACAGATTTTTTTGCCTGATTCACAAATTGTTTATAAAATATTCAAGATATTTCCTTTTATATATATTAACATTCTTTTATGTTTTGCTGTGGTTTCGTCTGCGGCAAGACATGGGGAAGGTATGCCCCCTGAAAATTCAATATTAAGAGGCTCAAGGAGGAAACAGATCATGGGTATGGCGCCAAGAGAAAGCAAGGCTGCTGTAAAAAAGAAGCGCGTCAGAAGAACCATCATCATATTGCTGGTGGTGGCTGTTGTGCTGGTAGCTGCTGTGCTGCTTCTGCGGCAATATGTCACGGAAAATTATGGCTCCACAGACGATGCGGATGAAATTCAGAGCGTGGAGGTTACCACAGGCAGTATCATTTCCACAGTTTCCGGCTCCGGCACACTGACAAGCGACGACGTGGAGGAGGTGACAATCCCCAGCAGCGTGACCATCAGCACCTACTATGTCTCCGAGGAGGACACGGTGGAGGAAGGGGACGTTCTGGCCACAGTGGACACGGATTCCGTGCTGGAGGCCCTGGCCGACGTGCAGACCCAGCTTGACGAGCTGGACGAGGAGCTGGAGGAGGCCAGCGAGGACGCGGTCAGTTCCACTTTAACATCCAGTGTTTCTGGCCGGGTGAAGGTCATTTATGCGGAAGTGGATGATGATGTGTCCTCTGTTATGTATGAGTACGGGGCGCTGATGATTCTGTCCCTGGACGGCTACATGGCCGTGGACATTGAGACCACAGACTATGCCGTGGGCGATTCTGTGACGGTGGTGGATTCCGACGGAGACTCTTATACGGGCACGGTCTCTGCGGTGTCCGCCGGTGTGACCACCATTCTCCTGACGGATAACGGCCCTGTTTATCAGGATACTGTGACTGTGGATGATACCTATACCGGCACCCTTTACATCCATGAGCCTTTGAAGATAACCGGCTACGCCGGTACCGTTTCCGCTGTCAGCGTGTCGGAAAACACGTCCGTCAGCAGCGGAACCACCCTTTTAACGCTGTCGAATACGTCCTATTCCGCGAATTATAACCAACTTCTGGCCGAGAGGGAGGAGCTGGAGGAGCTTTACCAGACCCTGATAATCCTTTATAAAGACGGAGCCATCGTGGCGCCAATCTCCGGAACAGTGGAGAGCGTTTCCAGCACGTCCTCGTCCAGCAGCTCTACGAGCAGCATGACGGGGGACAACTCCAGCGCTTCATCCAGCAGTGAGACCACGGTCGTGACCATCAATCCCAATACGTCCATGTCTGTCACCATTAGCGTGGACGAGACAGACATTCTCTCCGTGGCGGTGGGGCAGGAAGCGTCCATCACCGTCAGTTCCATTGGGGATGACTCCTATACTGGCTCTGTTACAGAGGTCAATACGACGGCCACCAGCTCTGGCGGTGTGTCTGTATATTCTGTGGTGGTCACGGTGGACAAAACGGATGAAATGCTCAGCGGCATGAGTGCTTCGGTGTATATCACCATTGAGGGCGTGGAGAACGCCCTGCTCCTGCCGGAGGATGCGGTGCAGACTACCAGCTCCACCTCCTACGTCTATACCGAGTATGACGAGACCACCGGGGAGCTGAGCGGCATGGTGGAGGTGACGACCGGCCTTTCCAACGGTACCTATATCGAGATTACCGACGGCCTTTCTGAGGGCGACACCGTGTATTACACCGCCAGCGAGGAGGATTCCAGCTCCTTCAGCTTTGGCGGCATGGATAGATCCGACTCCTCCGGGTTCAGCATGGGCGGAAGCAATTCCGGCGGCGGTATGGATATGGGCGGCAACGCCGGCGGCGGTATGCCGGGCGGTGAATAAGGGGGACGCGCTATGATCGACTTGATTGACATATCCCGCGTTTACCAGATCGGGGCCGAGAAGGTATACGCCTTGAACAAGGCAAGCCTTCACATTGACCAGGGGGAGTTCGTGAGCATCATTGGCCCTTCCGGCAGCGGCAAATCCACGCTGATGAACATTATCGGCTGCCTGGATATGGCCGACTCCGGCACCTATCTTTTGGATGACACGCCTATTGAGGATTACACAGAAAACGAGCTTGCCGCCATACGCAACCAGAAGATAGGCTTCGTCTTCCAGAGCTTCAACCTGATAAACAAGCTGACGGCGGAGGAAAACGTGGAGCTGCCCCTGATTTACCAGGGGGTTGGCAAGGCGGAACGCCGCCAGCGGGTGCAGGAGGCGCTGGAGCGGGTAGACCTGGCGCAGCGGGCCAAGCACCTGCCGAACGAGCTTTCAGGCGGCCAGCAGCAGCGCGTTGCTATTGCCCGCGCCATTGCCACCAGGCCCTCCCTGATACTGGGGGACGAGCCGACAGGCAACCTGGACTCCAAGACCACAGGGGAAATCATGAAGATATTCCACGAGCTGCACCAGCAGGGGAATACCATCGTCCTGATTACCCATGACGACGACATCGCCCGCCAGGCCTCCCGTGTCGTTCATATTTTGGACGGCAAGCTGTCGGAGGTGAAAATATGAAACATTTCTTCAAAATGTTCTCCCAGTCCTTTAAAATGGCCATTAAGTCCATTGCGGGGAACAAATTCCGGGCATTCCTGACTATGCTTGGCATTATCATCGGCGTGATGGCCCTGGTCATCCTGGTCAGCCTGGTGAACGGGGCCACGGGAACGGTGACGGACACTATTTCCAGTCTAGCTACCGACCTCATTGAAGTTACCATCTCAGACGACAAGGGCAACCCCATTACTCTGGACACGCTGGATGAGTGGATGAGCGAGGATGGCATCGGCCTGCTGGCTCCGATAGGAGAAACCAGCGTCACAGCCAAATATGATTCCACCAGCACCACGGCAGAGGTCTACGGCACCACCCCGGCCTACGAGACTATCAACGAGCTTAGTCTGCTGCTGGGCCGGTTCATTAAGTCCTCCGACGTGGATAACCACACCAACGTCTGCGTTATCAATGAGGCGACGGCTGAGGCCCTGGTGGGCTACACCGACTGCCTGGGAGAGGAGCTGTCCCTGGACGGCATGAAATTCACCATCGTGGGTGTGCTGGAGGATGACGATACTTCCCTGACCTCTGTGGTCAGCAGCTCCTCTTATACGATTTATATTTCCTATACCTCTCTGCTGCGCCTGTCCTCCACAGTGTCCTCCGAAATCACCAGCTTCACAGTCAGTGCGGCGGAGGATTCCGATATGGCCACCGCTGAGACGGCCATCACGGCGCTGCTGATGGAGCGCTTTGAGGAGGATGAGGACGCCTTCGAGGTCTCTACGCAGGATGTGATGGAGGACACCATGACCAGCATTACCTCCGTCCTAGCGCTTCTGCTGGGTGGCATCGCGGCCATCTCGCTTATCGTTGGCGGCATCGGCATCATGAATATCATGCTCGTTACCGTCACGGAGCGCACCAGGGAAATCGGCATCCGCAAGGCCATCGGCGCGGGACGCGGCGTGATACTCCAGCAGTTTTTGCTGGAATCCGTGGTTCTTTGTATGCTTGGCTGTGCCATCGGGGTGTTCCTGTCCTGGGCCATTTTGCAGGTGGTGTCCATCGTGGTGTCCAGCATGAGCATGACCTTCGAGATGAATGTGCCGGTGGTTTTGATTGCCGTTGCGTTCTGCTTTGTGATTGGCATTGTGTTCGGTCTGTACCCCGCCAACAAGGCGGCAAAAATGGCTCCGATAGACGCGCTGCACTACGGCGGCTGAGAAAGGGAGAAAGCTATGTTTTGGAAAAAGCGCAGTTCGGGAGAGGAAACTCCCGATTTAACAGCAGAGCCGGTCTCTCAGGGAGAGCCTGTCGTCACAGCGCCATGGCCGGACGGGCCGGAAAATCAGGAGGAACAGCCTTCCAAGCGGTCTAAAAAGAGCGTTGTGCTGATTGTTTTGATGGTTCTGTTTGCGGTTGTTATCGCGGCAGACCTGGTGAACCTGGCCCTGACATCCAATAGCAGCAGCGGCGGCTTTGCCTCGATGGATATGTCGGACATGGACTTTTCCGAGATGGATATGTCCTCTTTTGCCGCCTCAATGGATGAAGATGAATCGACAAACGACGATTCCGCTGTCATGGCGGACAGAGATACCATGGCGGAGGACAGCACATCTTCCGGCGGTGCGTCGGGGGAGATGACCCGTGGCAACGCATCAGCGGAGTTTGGCAGCGCCAGTACATCCTCGGATGATGCAGAGGACAGCACGGAGCAGTCTGGCGGCATGGCCGCGGCCTCCAGCAGCACGGGCATATTCACAAGATTTCGGATGTTTGCCCGCCAGCATTGGCTTCCCATCCTGGCCGTGGGCGTTCTGGGGGAGCTTGTCAGCCTGATTCTTTTTATCCGCGTTTGGAAAAAGAGAAAGGCATCCGAAGAACAAGAGCAGCGCCCGGAGGAAGAGGAACCCATCGACATGGAGGAGCTGGTTGAGGCTCGCAGAAGACACAGCAGGAGAATGTGGATAATTCCCCTGGCTGCGGTGGCAGTTATTGTTGTCGTTGTCGCTGTGCTGCCTAAGCTGATGACCAGCACAACCACAGAGGAGGATACCGTCACTGTGGAAAGCTCGGTTATCTCTGGCACGGCGGAGGCGGATACCATTACCACTGTTCTGTCCGGCGCGGGTACGCTGGAGGACGAGGATGCTGTTACGCTGAGTATACCGGAGGCTGTATCCATTAGTGCCTATCATGTTCAGAATGGAGATACGGTGGAGGCCGGCGACATCATCGCTTCGGTGGACACCATCACCGTGGCTACGGCTATTGTGGAGTTTCAGGACGTCATTGATGAGTTGGACGAGGAACTGGAAGCGGAGTCCGAGGAGGAAGCGGAGACCGACCTAACCGCCACTGTGGCAGGCAGGGTCAAGGTCATCTATGCGGAAGAGGATGTGGATGTAGCCGACACCATCTATGAATACGGCGCGCTGATGCTGTTGTCTCTGGATGGGGAGATGGCTGTCCAGTTTGAATCGGACGCTGACCTGAGTGTGGATGATGCCGTCACTGTTACCTATTCAGACGGCACCAGTGAGGAGGGACGTGTTGCCTCTGTCAGTGATGGCACGGTTACCATCACTGTCTCTGATGAGACGGCTGCGTATCAGGATGAAGTTACAGTATACGATGGAGACGGGAATCTTCTGGGCAGCGGAACGCTGTATATCCACAGTGAGCTGAAAATCCTGGGCTATTACGGAACGGTTTCTGATATAGATGTGTCCCTGAATGAGGAGGTGGACGCAGGCGATACTCTGCTGACCCTGTCCTATTCCGGCCACACATCCACCTATACGGCCCTGCTGAATCGCCGGTATGAGCTGGAGGAGCAGATGGAAGCCCTGTTCCAGTATTATACGGACGGGTATATCTATGCGGAGACAGACGGCGTGGTGTCCGGCATTTCCGATGATGCAACGTATGTGGCGCTGACATCGGAGGATGCCGCCGAAGTGTCCGATGCCACCGATGCCTCTGAGGAGGAAACCACTGCTTCAGCCACGACCTATTCCGCTAAGACTCAGTCCACAGCCGTGTTGAGCACTCTCTCCTATTCCAGCGGGAGCGGGAACGGCGGTGCAACCATCACGCTGCTGAAAGCTGAGAATACAGACAACACTGATGGGGCAGACAGTGCTGATGATACAGATGGTGCCGATAGTTCGGACAGTACCGATGAAACTGACAATACTGACGAAACAGATAACACAAACAATACGGATAGTACCGACAGCACAGACGGCACTGGTGAAACAGACAGCACCGACAATGCGGATGTCACCGACGAAACGGACGGCACTGATGATACGGAGAACACCAGCGATACGGACGACGTCGAAGACACAGGAAGTACGGATGAGTCGGGGAGTACCGATGAGTCGGACGAGACCGCCAGCGATGAGATAACGGAGAGCGATGCCCCCGAGTTTGACGGTACTGAGATTAATTATGTCGCTTTTATTACAGCCAACGAGGAAAATGTCCTGACCTATACGAGCCTTGCGCTGGCAACAGAGATAGAGGACTATGAGGCCTTGGACTATGAGACTCTTTCCACTCTGATTGCTGAGGAGGATGCGGAAATCACGACCGGCCAGTGCAGCTATGACGATACCACAGAGGTGAAGGTCTATACGTATGCTGATGATGCCGCCAAGGATGACGAGATTTGGGAGGCATCAACACTGAGTGCTCTCTCTGCTGACGACCTGGTGGTTCTCGTGTTCACAAAAAACGAGGAAGACGTCGAGGTGCTGAAATACATTCTCCTTGTTAAGAATGACGACAGCAGCGGGTTCGGAGAGAATAATGAAAGCGACAGCGCCGGCAGCGCTGGTGGAATGTCTGGCGGCGGAAGCTCCGGCAGCAGCGGCAGCAGTGGAGGCATCAGCAGTGGGAGCAGTGGCGGCAGCAGTTCTGCGTCTATGTCTGGCAGCAGCGGCAGCGCTTCAGCTACGGGCATGACGGCGGAGGAGACCTACGCCTACGAGACATACAGCGTAGCGGAGCAGGACGTCCTTTCCATCACGCCGCAGGACGAGGTGACCGTTACCATCAGCATTGACGAGCTGGATATTCTGGAGCTGGCAGTGGGACTGGAAGCGGAAGTTACGCTGGACGCCCTGAAGGGCCAGTCCTTCACTGGCCTGGTGGATTATATTGCCACCACCGGCACGAATGAGGGCGGCAACACCAAGTTCAGCGTGGAGGTCACGCTTTCAAAAACCACGCAGATGCTGGCCGGTATGAATGTTTCCGTGAAGATTGTCACCGACACCACCGAAGCCGCTGTTACCATCCCTGTGGCTGCTTTGGTGGAGGATAACGGCAAAACCTACGTTTATACCGAATATGACGAATCCTCTGACACCCTGGGCGGCCTGGTAGAAGTAGAGACAGGTATGTCCGACGGCGACGTGGTAGAGATTCTCTCCGGCTTGGAGGAAGGAGATACCTACTATTACCGCTACGCAGACACGTTGTCGTATACATTTGTAAATTGATAACAACAGATAGTTCTTGCAAAAAGGTTCAGCTTTTGTGGCTGAACCTTTTTTGTAAATTACTTTTATTTTAATTACAAATAATTACGAAATGGGAACACGCATTGAAAAGAGAGTAAAAATGATATATAATTCACTCATCGCTTGAAGGTAATGCGAGCGATTCGACATTTATGCTTTTGTAAGCGCGTTTACTGAATAAATATGATTATTATGTAAACCTGTCTCTTAAATACTTACTACTATTGAGAGAAGACAGAGAAATGAAATTCTCAGTTACAGCGCGAAAAATTCGATGTTGATGAGCGGAGTGGACTAGATAAATATCCTATTGGTCTATAAGTTATGGAAACCACAAGCGTTATGGAAGGTGTTTGCACCGGAGGTTGGTGTGAATATAAAAAATTATATAAACAAAGGAGAAACCAATGAAGAGAGCAATTTCCCTGATTTTGGCTGTTGTACTGGTATTTGCGATGTCTGTCACAGCGTTTGCTGCTGAGACAGTCACGCAAGCCGGCGGAACAGCGACCGCAAATGTGACCGCGACTTATGAGGAGGCCAGTCCTGCGGCAACAGTTTACAGTGTGGAAATCTCCTGGGGCAGCATGGAATTTACCTATACGGAGGCAGCCGATGGCACATGGAGCAGCGACAGCCATGAGTATACGGACAAGGGAGAGGCGGAATGGAGCTATACCAGCGGCGCCAATGTGGTCACTGTGACCAATCACTCCAATGCCGCTGTCACCGCCACGCTGGCGTATGCAGCAAAAACCGGCTATGAGGCCGTTACGGGTACATTTTGATAATGCGACTTTGAATCTTGCCACTGCGGTTGGGACAGCTGTTGCTGATGCCCCCACAGGTACGGCGGCATTAACGCTGAGCGGTGCGCTGGACAGCTCGGTGACTAACCCAACGACTGTTGGTACGGTGACGATAACGATTACCGGGCAATAATGGTTCGGTCGATTAGGGCTTAATATTCTTGCGGACAAAGGGAACGGAACCATGAAGAAAAAAGAAGTTTGGATTATTGCGGCTATACTATGCCTGGAAGTAATGCAGATGGGCGCAAACGGCATTTCGCCCATCATTGCGGAGCTTGCGGCGGCGTTTCCCCAGGCGGGGACGTCAGCGGTGCAGTTTCTGATGACCTTCCCAAGCCTTATTGTTATCCCGGTCAGTCTATTGGCGGGAAAGCTGGCGGAGCGGGTGCCGAAAAAGTACCTGACCGCATTGGGAAGTGGGCTTTTCTGCGCCAGTGGTCTGCTGAGTCTGGCATTTCATGGTTCCTTGTCCGTTCTATACATTTGGGCGGTGCTGATGGGAGCGGGTATCGGCCTTGTGATACCTATTGCCACCAGCCTTATCTCCGACTGCGTAAGTCCGGAACGGCAGGACAGCGTCATGGGCTGGCTTTCCAGCGCGGCCAGCGTGGGCGCCATGCTGATGACCTTCTTCGGCGGCCTTTTGGCGGAGATTCATTGGAGCCTGAATTATCTGGTCTATCTGGTGGCGCTGCCGGGGCTGATTTTGTCCCTTCTGTGCCTGCCAAAGGACGCGGGACGGCGGCAGGCTGCGGCGGGGGAGACCGACATGGGGCAGGAAAAGCCCCAATATGGCCCGCTGGCCTTCTGCTGCGTCCTGGCCCTGCTTGCAACCCTGCTGTATAATACCTTCCCGGTGAACATGAGCCTGTACCTGGCGGAAAAAGGAATCGGCACAGCGGCTCAATCCGGCACGGCTACAACAATTCTGCTGCTGATGGGCGTAGTCGGCGGAATCCTCTATGGCCGCGTTGTCAGTCGGGTGGAACGGTATGTGTACGCTATCGGTTTTGCCCTGATGGTCGCGGGACAGATCGTATGCGGCACCGCCGCCGGGCTGTGGCAGGTATATCTGGGCTGTGTAATAGGCGGCGCGTCCCTGGGCTTTGTGATGGCCCGTGTGCTGACAGACGCTGCGGCCTGTTCTGGAGCAAACGTGGCCTTTGGCATGGCGCTTATCACAGCTTTTGCAAATCTAGGAGGCTTCTGCGCTCCGGTGCTGACAGCGGCGGCCCGCTTGATTTCCGGCAGCGAGGCCGTCGGCCCCCGCTTCCTGCTGAGCGCCGCCTGTGCCGCCGTGATGGCCGTGGTGATGTGCTTTGTGGTGCGCCGGGATAATTCCGTCACTGGGCCAAGCGTCCAGTGAAGACCCCCTGCCAAAATAATTAAAGGGTACAGTGACCAGCAAACCCTTGGGGCGCAAGGCTTTGGTCACTGTACCCAGGGGTACAGTGAAGAATCTTTGTAATAATAATACTACACTACGTTATAT
>JAJBVW010000151.1:669-4852 GCA_020866945.1 Oscillospiraceae bacterium | reverse complement strand
GAGGGCAGCACGGACATCGGCCTGTCCTCCCGGAATCTGAAGGACGCGGAGGCTGAGGCTGGTCTGACCGCCACGGTCATCGCCCTGGACGGTATCGCTATCATCGTGAACACCGCCAACACCGTGACCGACCTGACCATCGAACAGATTGCCGGCCTGTTCACCGGCGAGATTACCAACTGGTCTGAGGTTGGCGGCGAGGATATGCCTGTGGCCGTGATTGGCCGTGAGGCCGGCTCCGGCACGCGTGACGGCTTCGAGTCCATCGTGGGCGTGGAAGACACCTGTGCTTACGACCAGGAGCTGACCTCTACCGGCGCTGTGGTTGCCGCCGTGGCCTCCAATGAGTACGCCATCGGCTACGCCTCTCTGTCCGGCATTGACGAGAGCGTCGTGGCCGTGGATGTGGAGGGCGTTTCCTGCACAGAGGAGACTGTCCTGGACGGCAGCTATGCTATCCAGCGCCCGTTCATCATGGTGACGAACGACAACGCTGAGCTGTCCGAGGCCGCCCAGGCGTTCCTGGCCTACTGCACCAGCAGCGAGGTCGTTGACATCATCGCCAACGCCGGCGCTGTGTCCATCGCGCAGTAAAGAAAACAAGAGGGGGCGCGGTTTGTGTGGCTGCGTCCCTTTCTGCTTATAAGGAGCGTTAATGAATAAGAAATATCTCTCGGAACACGTCATGCACGTCATATTCCTGGTATGCGGCTTTGTTACCATCGCCTGCGTGCTTGCCATCTCCTTATATATGATTATCAGCGGTTTACCGGCAATCAAGGAGATTGGTCTTATAAACTTCCTGTTCGGCACCAAGTGGGCCAGCACGGCGGCAGAACCATCCTATGGCATATTGGCCTTCATCCTATCCTCTATCTGCGGAACATTGGGCGCCTGCGTTCTTGGCATTCCGCTTGGAATCCTGATGGCGGTGTTTCTGTCCAAAATGGCAAACAATAAAGTGGCCGGTATCGTCCGTCCGGCAGTGGAGCTGCTGGCAGGCATCCCCTCCGTGGTATACGGCCTGATTGGTATGATTGTGCTGGTGCCCTTCATCCGCAAAACCTTCGGGCTGACGAACGGCACAGGCCTGCTTGCGGTCATCATTGTGCTGACAGTTATGATATTGCCGTCCATCATCTCCCTGGCGGAGACAGCGCTTTCCTCCGTCCCTCCGGAATACGAGGAGGCTAGCCTGGCCCTGGGGGCCACGAAGATGGAAACGGTCTTTAAGGTGTCTATCCCTGCGGCTAAGAGCGGCATTGCCGCTGGTGTGGTGCTGGGCGTGGGCCGGGCCATCGGCGAGGCTATGGCGGTCATGATGGTGGCAGGAAATGTCCCCAATATGCCGAGCCTGTTCAATTCCGTCACCCTGCTGACCACGGCTATTGCCAAGGAAATGAGCTATGCCTCCGGTCTGCAGCGGCAGGCACTGTATTCCATCGGCCTTGTGCTGTTCGTGTTCATCATGATTATAAACCTGGTGCTGAACGTAGCGCTGAAGCGGGGGAATAAGAAATGAGTACAAAACGAAAAGTAAAGGATGGTATTGTAAAAGCCTGTATCTTTGTCAGTGTGACCATCGTGGTGGGACTTCTGATTGCCATTATAGGCTACATCTTCTATCGGGGCCTGCCGAACATCACCTGGAACCTGCTGACGACACAGCGGAGTGTTTTGCAGGATAACATCGGCATCCTGCCGAACCTGATTTATACGCTGTATATCATTATTACGAGCCTTGTAATCGCTCTGCCTGTGGGCGTATGCGCGGCCATATATCTGACGGAGTACGCAACGAACGCGAAGGTAGTTCGAGTGATAGAGTTTGCCACGGAGACCCTGACCGGCATTCCTTCCATAATTTTTGGTCTGGTGGGGTATTTGTTCTTTTGCCAGAAGCTCCATCTTGGAAGCAGCGTGCTGGCAGGCTCCCTGACCCTGGTAGTCATGATATTGCCTACCATCGTCCGCACCACCCAGGAGGCACTAAAGACCGTGCCGGAATCGTACCGGGAGGGGGCCATTGGCCTGGGAGCTACCAGATGGTATATGATTCGCACCGTGGTGCTGCCCTGCACAGGGGACGGCATCGTCAGCGGCGCCATATTGGCAATCGGCCGCATCGTGGGCGAGTCTGCCGCGCTGATATTCACCGCCGGCATGGGCTACAGCCTTGTGACAAATTACTTTCAGGCGCTGGGAACCAGCGGCGGCACCCTGAGCGTCATGCTGTATCACTACGTAAACGACGAAGCGGAATACGACACAGGCTTTGCTATCGCCGCCATTTTGATGATACTTGTACTTATCATCAACTTTGCCGCCAAATTTGTGAAGAGAAAGAGCAGGAAAGTGTGATATGGATAATATAATAACCGCTAAAGAGCTGCACCTGTTTTATGGCAGCTTTGAAGCCCTGAAGGGCATTAATATCGGCATCCCGGAAAAGGAAATCACCGCGCTGATCGGGCCTTCGGGCTGTGGGAAATCCACCTTTTTAAAAACCATCAACCGAATGAACGACCTGGTACAGGGTGTGAGCATTACCGGGCAGATGCTGTACCGGGAGCAGGATATATACGCCAAGGACATGGACGTGACCATGCTGCGGAAGAACATTGGCATGGTGTTTCAAAAGCCAAACCCCTTCCCTATGTCCATCTATGATAACATTGCCTATGGTCCCCGGCTCCACGGCAATCACAAAAAGTCAGAGCTTGACGACCTGGTGCAGCGCTCCCTGGAGGGAGCGGCGCTGTGGGGCGAGGTCAAGGACAGACTGAAAAAAAGCGCCCTGGGCCTATCCGGCGGGCAGCAGCAGCGTTTGTGCATTGCCAGGGCATTGGCAGTAGAGCCGGAGATTCTGCTCATGGACGAACCGACGAGCGCCCTGGATCCGGCCTCTACCATGAAGATAGAGGATTTGATGAGCGACCTGAAAAAGAATTACACCGTGGTCATCGTCACCCACAATATGCAGCAGGCTGTGCGTATCTCCGACAATACTGCCTTCTTCCTGGTGGGAGAGCTGGTCGAATACGGCAAGACCGAGCAAATATTTAATGTACCCCTGGATGTGCGCACGGAGGACTATATCTCCGGCCGCTTCGGTTGATGGGGAGAAAGGGACAATATAAGAATGAGAAAAACCTTTGATGAGCAGCTTGAGCAGCTCAACGAGTCTATGATACAGATGGGCGCTTACTGTGAGCAGGCCATAGGCTTTGCGGTAAAGGCCCTGGCTGACAGGGATCAGGCTCTTGCCCACAAGGCCATTGAGACTGACGGGGAGATTGACCGTATGGAGCGGGATATAGAGGCGCTGTGCCTGCGGCTTTTGCTTCAGCAGCAGCCGGTGGCCAGCGACCTGCGGTTTATTTCCTCCGCGCTGAAGATGATAACCGACATTGAGCGTATTGGCGACCAGGCGTCGGATATATCTGAGATTGTCCTGCTGCTGACAGAGCAGGAAGGTGTTACCTATCCCAAGCATATTCACGCTATGGCTGAGGCCGCAATTGATATGGTGGGCCGCAGTGTGGACGCCTACGTGAAAAAAGACCTGACCCTGGCTAAGAAGGTCATTGCTATGGACGACACAGTGGACGGACTTTTTGACACTGTGAAAAACGAGCTGATTGGCCGTATTGCCGCCGACCCCAACTGCGGGGAGCAGGCGCTGGATATTCTGATGATTGCAAAATATCTGGAACGTATTGGAGACCACGCTACCAATATAGCCGAATGGGTGGAGTTTTCCCTTCTAGGCGTGCATCCAGAAGCGCAGGGATAAAAGGTCACATAAAACATATCCCCCGTCCAAATAGCAGGACGGGGGTATTTGCGTTATGTTGGGCCGCTTTGGTTTTGTGTTATTCCTCCGCAGGGGCGGGGCTGCATATCTCCGCGAATTTAGCAATATGAGGACGGCGGGGGTCGTCCACCCAGGCGAGACCCACGCTCTGATAGCTGTCCAGAGGTGTGTCAGTATGTTCAAAGGAAAGGAAGGGCAGAGAGAAGTCCTTCATGATGGTATAGCCCATGCCATTTTCCACCGCGACAAGAACGGAGGAGAGATTGGGAAGATAGACAAGCTGATACAGGTTAAGCTCCAGCTTTTCGGCCAGCTCCTCGGTCATGTTGTCCGGATCCTTCATCTCGCTTGCGACGAGATATAAGG
>JAJBVW010000151.1:0-659 GCA_020866945.1 Oscillospiraceae bacterium | reverse complement strand
GTGGGCCTACCCCGATGAAGATGGCTGTAATTGGCGCTGCAAACCAGAATATCCTGGCTGTTGGAAAATTCCTTATAGGCACGCTCAGACTCGTCCGCGACGGCGTCCTTGAAGGCAATGCCCATGTCATAAGAGCCGCTGAGCAAATCCTCTGCCTTGGTGGGGGTGGAGAAGCGTTCCATATAAAATTCAGTCCTGGGCGTCTCCCTCATGGCGTTGATGATGGGGCTGTTGTCAAACATATCCAGCAGACGAACAGAAATGCCATTGGGGCCGGCAAGAGCTACGCGCGCGGCGCGGGTGGCGGCCTCCTGGAGAGAGTCGTTCATATTCAGGAAAAACTGCTGCATGATAATGCCAGCCTGCGTGATGCTGACAGAGTGCTTTGTGCGTATAAAAAGCGGAAAACCGAATTCGTCCTCTAGCTGCGCAATATGTCGGCTCACGACGGATTGAGACACATGGATCTGTTGCCCGGCCCGTGTGTAATTCAAAGTGCCGCACACCGACAGAAAGGAGCGAATCTGTTGTGAGTTCATGGTGGTGTACCTCCCTTGAGTTGGCTTAGTTAAATTTTTTGAATAAATATATTAAATATATATTAATAAAAAATAATAAAACAATACGCGGGAAAATCTGCGAAAATTAGGTGTTTTTTC
>JAJBVW010000208.1 GCA_020866945.1 Oscillospiraceae bacterium | reverse complement strand
GGCTTCTTCTGCGCCTTTGTCCTGGCGATTCCTACGGCGTTTTTAATGGTCTGGTATGAGCCATTCCGTCATGTTGTAGAGCCATGGATCATGTTCATCCGCAACATCCCGCCCCTGGCCTATGTGTTCCTTATCACTGCCGCACTAGGCATCGGCAACACCGGCAAGGTGACGGTTATCGCCATTGCCGCCTTCCTGGTCATGGTCGTCACCGTCTATCAGGGCGTGAAGGGCGTTGACGTCACGCTTATCAAGGCCGCCCGCGTCCTGGGCGCCAAGCAGCGGGACATCTTCTTCCGCATCACTCTTCCCGCCTCCACACCGTACATACTGGTGGCCGCCCGGCTGGGCCTGTCCACCTCTCTGACCACGCTGATGGCCTCCGAAATCGTCGGCGGCGACCGAGGCCTTGGCATGATGATCCAAAAGGCCAGCGGCTATTACCAAATGGACGTGGTGCTGCTGGGCATCATCATCCTGGGTATCATCGGCATCATCTTTGAACGTATCGTCAAGTTTTTGGAAAGGAAGCTTACAGGATGGCAGGAAACGATTCAGCAGTAAAGGTCAAAATCGACCACGTTGTCAAGAAATTCAACAGCCGTAATGGCGAGGTCGTCGCCTTAAACGGCATGGATTTGGATGTGCATGAAAACGAGTTTGTCTGCGTTGTCGGCCCCTCCGGCTGCTGCAAATCCACCAATTTGAACATCATCGGCGGCCTGGAGGCTCCTACCGAGGGTACCGTTCTGCTGGATGGAAAGCCTGTGGAAGGCCCCGGCCCGGATCGCGGCATTGTGTTCCAGCAGTATGCCCTGTTCCCCTGGCTTACGGTAGAGAAAAACGTGGAGTTCGGTCTCAAACTCCAGGGTGTAGATAAGGAGGAACGGGCAGAGATCACTCATAAATACCTGAAAATGGTAGATCTGGAAGCCTTTGCCAAGTCCTATCCCAAGGAGCTTTCCGGCGGCATGAAGCAGCGCGTGGCCATCGCCAGGGCCTACGCTGTGAACCCCAAGGTTCTGCTGATGGACGAACCCTTCGGCGCATTGGATGCCCAAACAAGGACACAGCTTCAATCCGAGCTTCTTGTGACCTGGGAGACAGAGCAGAAGACGTGCTTTTTCATCACCCACGACGTTTGAGGAGGCCATCATCCTGGCCGAGCGCGTGGTGGTCATGTGTGCCCGTCCCGGTCGGGTGAAGGACGTTGTGGACATCGACATCCCCTACCCCAGAGACCAGAAGACAAAAATGTCTCCCCGGTTCCTGGAGCTGAAAAACTATATCTGGAACCAGGTCTATCAGGAATACCTGGCCGTCCGCAAGTGACGGGAAACCATCATTCATGGGCAATCCCCGATGATTCGGGATGCTATATCATTTTTAATCAGGAGGATCCAATAAAATGAAAAAGCTACTTGCACTGCTTCTGGCGCTGTGCCTGGTGCTGGGCCTTGCGGCCTGCGGCTCCAGCAGTTCCGGCGACGAGGCTGCCGACGCCGCCGAGACCGAAGAGACGGGCGAGGTGGAGGAGACCGCTGAAACCGAGGAAGAGGCTGAACCGGAGGCTGAGGAAGCCGAGGCCGAAGCCACCGAGTACGAGGAAGTTACTGTCCGCGTAGCCTATATGCCCAACATGGGTTCCGCCGCCACGCTGTTCGTCGCCATCGACCAGGGCTACTTTGAGCAGTTCGGCCTGAACGTGGAGGTCTATGAGTTCGAGGGCGGCCCCGCTGAGATCGCGGCCATGGCCTCCGGCGACATCGACATCTCCCAGATCGGCCACGGCGCTCACGCCCTCTGCATTGAAGGCAACGCAGTCATCTTCGCCATGGATCACACCACCTCTCTGTCCGACTGCGTGCTGGCTAACGCCGACCACGGCATCACCACCGCCGCCGACCTGGCTGGCAAAACCATCGCCGTGCAGTCCGGCACCTCCTCCGAAATCATTCTCCAGCAGGTTCTCTACTCTGCCGGCCTGACCGAGGATGACGTGGAGCTGGTTGAAATGACTGTGGATGTTATGACCACTGCCATGATCTCCGGCCAGGTGGACGCCTGCGCCATCTGGAGTCCCAACAGCGTCACCGTTCAGACCCAGCTGGGTGACAGCTGCATCAACCTGGGCGGCAACGCCGACTTCCTGGATTCCGCCATCTTCCCCTCCAGCTACATCACCACCGCTGAGTACGCCGAGGAGAACGCTGATGTGCTAGTTCGCTTCGGCGCAGCTTTGAACCTGGCCCACGAGTGGCGCGCTGCCAACATCGAGGAGACCGCCATCAACCTGGCCCATCACCTGGATGTGGACGAGGACACTATGCTCGAGTGCCTGGAGGAAGCTGATTGGTACACCATCCTGGATGTCTGCGGCGACATGGACGCTATCAAGACCGTTTATGAGACCCAGCAGAGCGTGTTTATTGCCAACGGACGCATTACGGAAACTGTCGATACCGAGGAGTATGTTCTGTATGATATTATGCAGGACGCCTATGACCTGTTTGTCTCTGTAAGCTAAGCTAAAATCGCTTAAAAGTATAAATCGTTAAGAGAAGTCTCCAGCCGGGGCTCCCCATCGGTGGAGTCCCGGCATTTGTATCCTGGCTAAAAATGGATAAAAGCCGGGAACAATGGCAAACTGGAGGAGAAAATTCCCTATGCTTCTGGTTGTAATTTTAATTTGTGTGATTGTATCGCTCATTGCGGTAATTTGGAGCCGCACTGTCCAGTCTCTGATGCTGCTTTTGATGAATCTGGCAAACATCGTGATGATGGGCGGCGTGGTCATCTATATTGCCCAGATGGGCGGTCTTGCCGCCACCGCCAAGAGGGCGCTGTTTCTCTCCGCAGATGTTCAGCGCTGGCTTCGCTACCTGCCCATCTCGTTCAGTCAGGTGGGCTATACCGTTGCCATTGGGCGGATGCTTCTGCCCTTCTTTTTATGTCTGCTGGCGCTGAAATCCAGTATGCTCCCCTGGGTGCGGCGGCACGCCCACAAGCTGATTGCAATCGCCGCCGTTTTCACGGCGCTGTTTCTTATTTATTACTATCCCCCTGCATTCCGTGCGCTGATTTCCCGTCATATTCAACTCCTGCGCCCATTCAGCAGAGTGGCAATGATTTGGATCATATTCTGCGTCTGCGCCTCCCTCCTTCTCCTTCTGAAGGAATATATAGACACTTCCATATCCGTATTCCGGCGGAATTTTGGTTATATGGTGCTGTCCGTCTGCGGCGCCACGGTGCTATATCTAATTTATGCCACCAAGGATCCGGCCCAGATTTACAATCAGTTCATCACAGAGTATCTGCGTCTGGGCTTCACCACCTATATCAGCGCCTCCATGTCGGAGCATGGCTGGGACGCGCTGCTGCTGGCTTCCCTGGTCAGCACCCTGCTTGGCGGATACGGCGCTTTGCGCTATACCCGCATCGATTACGATGAAAACAAGGAGGAGATCCTGCTCCAGCGGAAATTTGACGCCGCCGGCATGGGCTTGTCCGTGTTCGTTCACAGCGTGAAAAATCAGCTTCTGGCAAGCCGGATGCTCCACCGAAAGCTGGAGAATCTTCTGGCCCAGGAGCCGGTGGAGCTGGAACAGGTGCGCAGCGTCTCCGATCAGCTCCAGACTCTGAACGGGGAAATGCTGGCCCGGATGGATCAGATATACCGGGTGTTTAAGGATCGCGTCCTGACCCTGACGCCTGTTACCGCCGCAGAGGCCGCAGAGCTGGCGGTGCAGCGCTTTCACAGCAAATACCCCGATGGAGCCGTTCAAATCGACCTGCGCTCCGATCGCTCGGTTCTGGCCGACAGCGAAGCCCTGGGAGAGGCTTTGTATAACCTGCTCATCAACGGATACGAGGCGGCGCTGGGAGCGGAGACAGACCGGCCCCAGGTCATCCTGCGGGTGGAGGACGAGCGGCTGTGGACGGCGTTCCGCGTTCAGGACAACGGCGGCGGCATCCCCAAGCGGCTTCGCAGCAAAATATTCGAGCCGTTCTATACCAGCAAAAACGCCGATTCCAACTGGGGAATGGGCTTGTATTACGCCCGAAAAATCGCCAAAGGACATTTAGGCCACCTGCGGTTAGAGCGCTCAGACAGCAGCGGCACCGTGTTTCTCGTCATGCTGCCCCTGTATGATGCCGGGAGAGGAGGAAGTCATGGAGGAGCATGAGAAAATACGGGTCATCGTGGCGGAGGACATGGACATTCTCCGGGAGGGCTTCTGCGACATCATCGCCGTCCAGCCGGACATGACCGTGGCCGGAAGCGCCGCCTCTGGCCGGGAGGTCTGCGCTCTGGCGGAGACCATCCCCTGCGACGTGATTTTGATGGACATCGAAATGGAGCATATCCACGCGGGCATCCAGGCCTCCGAACGCATCCACGCCGCGAACGGCGACATTAAAATCATCTTCCTGACCATCCATGAGACGGACGACATGATAACAGCCGCCATGGCCTCCGGGGCGGTGGACTATGTGGTCAAAAGCTGCGAGGACGAGGTCCTTTGCGATCACATCCGCCGGGCCTACCGGGGGGAGACGCGGCTGGAACCTCTGGTTAGCCAGGCGCTCATGCGGGACTATAAGCGTCTGCGGCAGAGTGAAAAATCCCTGCTCTACTTTATCACAACCGTGGGGCGGCTGACTCCGGCGGAGTGCAGTCTGGTGAAGCTGCTGCTGGAGGACAAAAAAATCGCAGAAATCGCCCAGGTTCGCCAGGTGGAGCAGGTAACGGTCAAAACTCAGATACGCAGTCTGCTGAAAAAATTTGGCTGTTCCCGCACACGGGAGATTGTCAAGCTGATACGGCAGCTTGGGTTAGACAATATGTAATGACCTCCGATTTGTAGAAACGTGGATTTACCTGTATA
>JAJBVW010000145.1 GCA_020866945.1 Oscillospiraceae bacterium | reverse complement strand
CCTTTGGATAATATTTTAAGTTCAATTATTAAAGAATCATTCATTAGAATACATTATATTGCTAATTTACGAATTTAACAAGTGAAATTCTGAAAATATTTGAATTAACAATAATCCCGCACTTGTGCCCCCTGAATTTTCACCAAAACACAACTCAACCTTAAAAAAACCACATTAAGAAATGATTGGAAAGGAGCGAATCGCCACGTCTGACTTGGAACGGCGTTGGAACTTTATTGTAAACGCCCTCTATTGGGCAGTCATTGCCGCCGTCATTTATATCGCGTGCCGCTGGCTTTTGGGTCTAATATGGCCGTTTCTGTGTGCATTTCTATTTGCGTGGCTCCTTCAGCCTCCGATACGCTTCCTGACGGCCAAACGCCATGTGCGCTATGGTCTGTCCGCGGCCCTTTGCCTCACAGTGTTTTTCGCCGTCCTTGGCGGTATACTGGCAGCACTGACGGCCAGCGCTGTTTCCGGCCTGCAGGAGCTGATGCAATATCTTCCGGGGCTGTATACCGATGTTATTGAACCGGGACTTGTTTCTATGGGCGAACATCTGGAGCGCTCCTTGTCTCGGACAGACCCTGCCGCTTCCAGCTTTTTGACAGAGCATCTGCCGGATATGCTGGCCTCTATCAGCAGCGCGTTGGCCAACATTCCCATTCAGGCCGTAACCGGCGTTTCCAACAGGGCCTCAAGGCTTCCCGGCCAGCTTTTATCCACGGTTATATGCGTTATTGCCACTGCATTCATCACGGCGGATTTCTCACGCATCAGCGCATTTCTTCTGCGCCAAATGCCGAAGCGGATGCAGCGTCTGACACTTAAGGCCCGTGATAGCGCCGTCCATGTACTTCGCAGCTACTGCCGCAGCTACGGCATCATTATGTGCATTACCTTCGCGGAGCTGGCTGTGGGGCTGCTGCTGCTCCGCCAAAAGCACGCCATCCTGATCGCCCTGGTTGTAGCAGTGCTGGATATTTTCCCCATTCTGGGTACCGGCCTCGTATTGGTTCCATGGGGTATTGTAACTCTGCTGGCCGGCTCAGCCGCCAAGGGCATTGGCCTGCTGGCCCTGTGGCTTGTTATTCTCGTGGTTCGTCAAATCATAGAGCCTCGCATCCTAGGGCATCAGGTGGGCCTCCACCCCGTCGTGACCCTTATTGCTATGTTCTCCGGCGCAAGGCTGTTCGGCCCTGCAGGTCTTCTGCTCCTTCCCATTTTATGCGCTGTGCTGAAAAATCTGGATGACGCCGGTGTTATCCAGATTATACGTCGCGGGGATGATTCATCTGTTTAAAAAATTTTCTTTTACAAACAAAAATTCCTATTGACAACTCGCCTTCCCAGTGCTACAATAATCCAGCTTGCGGGCGTAGCACAACGGCTAGTGCACCAGCCTTCCAAGCTGGGGACGTGGGTTCGATTCCCATCGCCCGCTCCAGCAAGATTCCTGGTATATGCGCCAGTAGCTCAGGTGGATAGAGCAACTGCCTTCTAAGCAGTAGGCCGGGGGTTCGAGTCCCTTCTGGCGTGCCAGTTATGGTGGGATTAGCTCAGTTGGTTAGAGCACCGGATTGTGGTTCCGGGTGTCGTGGGTTCGAGTCCCATCTTCCACCCCATTTTTATATGCTGTCCTTTTTCAGTACGGGCAGTTTTCCCAACCGTAGCAGGAAACGGCGGCATCCATAGGGATGTAGTGTAACGGTAACACACCAGACTTTGACTCTGATATAGTGGGTTCGAATCCCGCCGTCCCTGCCATATGACTTGGTAGCTCAGTCGGCAGAGCAACTGCCTTTTAAGCAGTGGGCCCGGGGTTCGAATCCCCGCCAGGTCACCAAAAATCCCGAACGTGAAAGCGTTCGGGATTTTTTACGTTTCTGTTTCATTTTTTCTAGTATACTTTATCAGCCATAGCCCCATGTTTTTAGGGTCCATTGACCAAGAGGATTTTTTACGAGAAGCCATTGATAGTTTGAGTATACTGCGTTTGGCTCCAGGTTGCCGTCGCCGCCTGCGGCCTCGGTTTGAAAGGTTGACAGCAGCACAATGGCGTCCTGGCTGTTGTATTGAGCGGCGTACAGGGCTTCTTTCTCTGCCATAGACTCGCCCTCATAGCAAAGCTCGGTCAGGGTACAGCCGGTGAACCCTGCGCGGAAGTATCTCTTGACAACTCTCATGGCGGCTTCAATATCTATTGCGCTATGGTTGTCTGTGACGGTGAAACTGGTGCTCACTTGGCTGACATCTCCGCCTGAATTCATTTTTATTCCGATAAATATGCACACAATAATGAGTATTATTCCAAAAATCACCAAATATTTAGGCTTAATTTTGATTTTGTCATTCATTATTTCTTGTCTCCCTTTGTATATATAGGATAAATATCAACTCTATATCAAAGCTTCCGGAGCGGGTTTCTCCTCATTTTTCGGCATATTGTCGCCGGTGAAGGTTATAAGGGCCTTGAACAGGTCTCCGTCCAGTATTAATTTAAGATTGCCTCCCATCAGCTTTATCAGGCTCCGGGAGCTGTCGCCTCGGACAAAGCGTTCCATCAGCTCCTCTGCCGGAATATCAAGGGGCGCCCTGGAGATATTTTTTATGGCAATCTCCAACCGTTCCTGCTGGACAGACAGGTCGAAATAAGCCCGTGTACCAGGCTGTGCGTATTTCAATATATTAGTGATTAGATTATCCAGCACCCGGCACAGCAGCCGTCCGTCCGCCCGAAGAAGGACACTCTCCATGGGCATATGAATGACCGGCTCGATCCCCGCCTCCTGCAAGCGTTCGCTGTATTCTCCCACGGACTGCTCCAGAAGCTCTGTTACGTCCACATCCTCCCAATTCACCTCAATAGCTCCGCTGACGGCCTTGGACGCCTCCACCACGTCCTCTGTCAGCTTTTTCAGCTTGGCGCTCTGCCGCTCCAATACGTCAATATATTCCCGACGCTTTTCCACCGGCAGACTCTCGTCTTTCAGGAGGTCGATGTAGTTGATGATAGAAGTCAGCGGCGTTTTCAGGTCATGGCTGACGTTCGTTATCAGCTCTGTTTTCATCCTCTCACTGCGCATACGCTCCTCTACGGCCATGGTCATGCCGTCTCCGATGCTGTTCAAATCATTTCCCAGGGATTTCCAGGTCAGGTGCAGCCTGCGGGTGTCCACCTTATAGGACAGATTGCCGTCCGCCAGCGCCCTGGACGTCACGCGGACAGACTTCTCCTCCCTGCACCAGCGGATGAAGCCTACCAGCAGCAGCACATCCACCGCCAGCAGCAGCCAGTATAGATAATAGCAGATTAATGACCCGTCCACATAGAATGCAAACAGTCCGCAGCCGCACTGCACCCCTAGAACCGCCGCAATCAGCACCCGCAGGATGATTCGCATCGGAAGCTTTCCTGCCAGACGGCGCAGAAGAAGATTTCTCAAAAATAACTTAGCGGCAATTTGTGTAGCCAGGATATAACCTCCCAGGCCGACAGCTATCACCGAAAACATTCCCCTGAAAAGTGAGAAACGAACATACAGGCTTACTGTCTTGTAGACCAGTTCAAATGTCAGCTCCCACAGAATGTTCCATAGCAAAACTGCGCATATATATAGTCCCAGCGCCAGCACTTCAAAGGGGAAGCAAAAGAGCTTGACCGGTTTCTTTCCGCTTTTCCCTTCCAGTATGGCCCCGGCCAGCGCAAACGCCAGGGCCAGAAGGGCCATTGCTCCGCAGCCCACACACAGAGCCAGATAGTAGTCGCGGCCCACGTATAGCCGAGTAAAGGCTAAATATTCCCCATAGCAGCCGTCATATGGCTCCACGGGCAGATTGACATAGCCGGAGATGATATAGCTGGATTCGTTGTATAGATAATATACGGTGTCCTCATCCTCGCTATATATTTCTATCTCTCCCTCTTCTATCTCTTCCTCATAGGCTTCGGTATCGCTTGCGCTTGCATTTTCTGCTGGAAGCGGCGCTGGCGTGGCCGCTGCCACAGATATAATGTCCCCTGTGTCCAGATTCATGGTCAGATTAATGACCTCTGTCTCTCCATACTCATCGTCATAGTCCATCACATAAACAGATTTCTCCGTTGTTGTGTCCGCCACTACCTCGCCGGTATCAACTTGGATGACGGTATAGGAAAAAGCGTCCCCACCGTATGCCCCCAGGGTTGTGTCGGTGGGGTCGCCAAGCCACAGCAGAGTATCCGCCACATAGTACAGGCAGTCCTGAATATAATCCTGACAGAGGGCGCTGTCCTCAAAGCCATCCGTCTCGCCGTACCAATCGTCCTGCAATCCGTAGTCATAAAGAAAGCCGCAGACAAAGCTGACAGCGGTACACAGGCAGAACAGTATCAGCGCCAGCGTCCGCGCCCATCGTTTTTGGCAAAAAGATTGCATCCCATTTCCTCCTCTCATTCAAATTTATAGCCCTTGCCCCACACAACCTTCAAATGCCTGGGATTGGCGGGGTCAATTTCTATTTTTTCCCGCAGATGGCGGATATGTACGGCCACTGTGTTTTCCGTACCCATGGGTGTATCCCGCCACACGCTGCGGTATATCTCCCGGCTGGAAAACACCTTGCCGGGGTGCTGCATGAAAAATTTCAGGATGTCGTATTCCTTGGGCGTGACTGAGACAGGCTCCCCGTCGCAGGTGACGCTTTTGCTGTCGTCGTCCAGCTCAATACCACCCATACTCAGGACAGAGGGATTGGCAGTCGTCATGCCGCCAAGGGTTGCATATCGCCGCAGCAGCGCCTTGACGCGGGCCAGTACCACCTTGGCATTAAAGGGCTTTGTGATATAGTCGTCCGCCCCCAGCTCCAGCCCGGCAATCTTGTCGTCGTCCTCTCCCTTGGCGGTCAGGAATATGACCGGGACATTATTTTGTTTCTCTCTCAGAAGCGTCAGCACCTCTGTGCCGTCCAGAACAGGCATCATGATGTCCAGCAGAATAAGATGCACGGTCTCCGCCCCCAACAGCTTCAGCGCCTCCCATCCGTTGCCCGCTGAAAGCACCCGATAGCCGCCGCCGGTGAGATAAATCTCAAGCGCATGCATGACGGATGTCATCGTCATCATCGCAAATCAGAACGGTATACATGGTCTCCCCTCCTTTGTACCCCTTAACACTACCACATTTCCCGTCAGGAAGAAAGAGAACAACCTTTAAGATTTTTTTATTTTTCAAATGGGTAAAATCAAACAGCAGGAACGAGCGTTTTTCGTTCCTGCTGTTTGATACTTTTAAGACTGGTTTCTCAAGGAATAAGCCCGTATTTCCATCCGTGCGGTTTATTTTTCCTCCGGCAGAACTGTGTCCTTCAAAAGGAAGGCGCGCAGGGAGTTCAGCACGGCCAGAAGAGCCACGCCTACGTCCGCAAATACGGCCAGCCACAGGGGGCAGGAGCCAAACATATCCAGCACAAGAATAATGACCTTAAAGGTCAGGGCAAAAATGATGTTCTGCCATACGATAGAGCGGGTATGCCGCGCGGCCTCCATAGCCGTCACCACCTTGGAGGGTGAATTGTCCATAATGACCACATCCGCCGCCTGGATAGCAGCGTCGGAATCCGCGCCGTTCAGGGATACGCCCACATCCGCCTGACGGATGCAGTCGCCGTCCGTCTCCGCGTTGCCCACGAACATCAGCGTGACTTTTTTCACCTGGCGTTTTTGAATCTCCTTCACGAGGGCTACCTTATCCGAGGGATGGCATTCAGGATAAAACTCGTCTATGCCCACCTGACGGGCAAATTTCTCCGATGCAGCGCGGCTGTCGTCCGTTATCATAGCAATTTCTCTGTCCTTGGCCCAGGACAGAACAGTCACGGTACCGTAAGCGTCCGATTTTGCCACACTGCCCAGCAGTATGCGCCCCGCGTACTGGCCATCTATGGCAAGATACACGCAGTCATCCTCCGGCAGCGCATCCAGGCCCGGGTCTGCGCCATGGTCGCGCATAAAATCCAGCAGGCCCAGCGTAATGCTGACGCCGTCTACCTCCACGGTGATTCCAAAGCCCTCCTCCTGCTGGTGAAAGCTCTGTATCAGCTCGATGTATATGACGCCCTGATAGGACGCTTTGATACCCTCCGCGTAAATGCTGCTGGAATATGCGCAGGCGTGGGCGGCAATGCGGAGGAAGACATCCGCGTCCATCTTGTCGCTCTTGATGGACACAACACGCAGCCCCTCCCCCTCCAGTGCGCCAGTCTTATCAAAGACCACTGCCTGCGTGCGGGCCACATCGTCCATTGCGCAGGTGTTTTTGAAAAGGATGCCCTGGCGGGTGGCCCCGCCGATGCCCGCGAAATAGGTCAGGGGTACGGAAATGACGATAGCGCAGGGACAGGCAATCACCAGCAGCACCAAGGCCCGGTGTACGCCTTCCGCCACGGTGATGTCCATGATAAGCGGAGAAACTATGGCAATGATCAGAGCAATGCCCAGCACCACTGGCGTATACACCCGGGAAAAATGGGTGATAAACTCCTCTGTACGCCCCTTCCGGCCCTTATCCGCGCGGACATCCGCAAGGACGGCGCTGGCTTCCGGGGAGCGGTTTTCCATCAGGCCCTCTATATTGCGCCGCACCTTTGCCACGGCATAGCCCTGAAAAAGCTCCCCAAGCTGGAACAGAATCATCACGGACGCACCCTCGCCGGCTTCGCCAATGATGCAGGCGGCTATCGCCACAATGCTCATCAGCAGCGTCTCATCAAACAGCTTGCGCTGGAAGATGTTGGCGACAGCGCCAATGAAAAGGTCATATCCGGCGCACAGAATGGCCGCAATGAACAGGATAAGAGACACGGTTGGCAGCGTCCCCTCCGCCACCTCCCCGCCTATAAACAGGACGGCGGCGGCAACAAGACGCCACACCATCACGGTATCAAAGCCGTGATGCTCGTGGTGATGCTCCTCCATGCAGCTGTCGCAGGTGCAGTCGTGACCGTGGCCGGAAACGGCTTGTTTTATCTCTCGCAAAAAGCCCATATTACGCTTTCCCGTCGCTCCCGAGGACATTTACAATTTTGTCCTTCACAAGCTCGCGGATATAGTCGCGGCCAACGGTCAGATACTGACGGGGGTCAAAATGCTCAGGATGCTCATTGAAATGCTGGCGGATGCCAGCGGTCATGGCCAGGCGCAGGTCGGAGTCGATATTGATTTTGCAAACGGCCATGGACGCGGCCTTGCGGAGCATATCCTCCGGCACGCCGATGGCGTCCACCAGCTTGCCGCCGTTGGCGTTGATGATGTCCACATACTTTGGGATAACGCTGGAAGCGCCGTGCAGAACAATGGGGAATCCGGGAAGACGCTGAGCAACCTCCTCCAGAATATCAAAGCGGAGCTGGGGCTTTGTGCCGGGCTTGAATTTATAGGCCCCGTGGCTGGTACCGATGGCAATAGCCAGGGAATCCACTCCGGTGCGCTCCACAAATTCCTGCACATCCTCCGGACGGGTATAACTGGAATCTTCGGCGGAGACGACCACATCGTCCTCCACGCCTTCCAGGCGGCCAAGCTCGCCTTCAACCACAACGCCGTGGTCATGGGCATACTCCACCACCTGACGGGTGACGGCGATGTTGTCCTCAAAGCTGCGGGAAGAACCGTCTATCATAACGGAGGTGAAGCCCCCGTCCACGCAGCTCTTGCAGATGTCAAAGTCAGCGCCGTGATCGAGGTGCAGGGCAATGGGCAGACCTGTATCCACCACCGCAGCCTCTACCAGCCTCGTGAGGTAGACGTGCTTTGCATATTTCCGCGCACCGGCAGACACCTGGAGGAGCAGAGGAGAATTTACCTCTGCGGCCGCCTCCGTGATGCCCTGGACGATCTCCATGTTGTTGACGTTGAAGGCCCCGATGGCGTAGCCGCCCTTGTAGGCTTTCTCAAACATTTCGGTTGTTGTTACGATTGGCATGAAATATCACTCCTTTTTCTTTATTTTACCGCAAAACCGTGTTATAATCAATACAAACCTCGATAATAATAAACTTAATTTTGGAGGACATACCATGGCTGAAAAACTTGTGGGCGCCTGTATTATCGGGCAGTCCGGCGGGCCAACGTCGGTCATAAACGCCAGCGCCTATGGCGCTATCACCGCGGCTCTGGCCACAGAGGAGATTACCCAGGTTCTCGGCGCGGACCACGGAATAACCGGCGTGCTGGGAGACAAGCTCTACGACATGGGGCTTGAAGACCCTGCGGAGCTGGCCTACCTGAAAAACACTCCTGCCTCGGAGCTTGGCTCCTGCCGGTATAAGCTGGCTGACCCGGACGTGGACGACACCGACTATAAGCGCATTTTGGAGGTATTCAAAAAGCATAACGTCCGCTATTTCTTCTATAACGGCGGCAACGATTCCATGGACACCTGCGACAAAATCAGCCGCTATATGGCCCGTTCCGGCTGGGAGTGCCGTGTGATGGGAATCCCCAAGACCATAGACAACGACCTTTATGGCACTGACCACTGCCCCGGCTTTGGATCTGCGGCAAAATATATCGCCACAAGCTGCATGGAGGTCTCGCGGGACAGTCGGGTTTACCCCACTGGTCAGGTGACAATTATTGAAATTATGGGCCGCCACGCCGGATGGCTGGCCGGCTCCGCCGCCCTGGGCAGTTATTTCGGCGCGGGGCCGGATCTAGTCTATCTGCCGGAGCGGGACTTCGACATGGAGGCGTTTTTGACCGACGTGGAACGCATCTATAAAGAAAAGGGCAGCTGCCTGGCCGCCGTTTCTGAAGGACTTCATTTTGCGGACGGTACCTTTGTTTCCCAAGCTCAGACCAGCAGCACCGATGGCTTTGGCCACGCACAGCTTGGAGGGCTTGCTTCTCGCCTGGCGGAAATTGTCAAAGAGCGCACCGGTGCCAAGGTACGCCCCATTGAGTTGAGCCTTCTGCAGCGCTGCGGCGCGCATCTTGCCTCCAAGACCGACGTGGAGGAAGCGGAACTGGCTGGCCGGGTGGCAGTTGAATCCGCTGTTGTCGGAGAGACCGGCAAGATGGTAGCCTTTGAGCGGGCCGACGAGAACGGCAAATATGCCTGCAAGACCATTCTGATACCCCTGTCCGCAGTGGCCAATGCAGAGAAAAAGGTTCCTCTGGAGTGGATAAACAAGGACGGCAACTTTGTAACACAGGAGTTCATCAACTACGCTCTTCCGCTGATACAGGGTGAGCCGGAACGCCCCACTGAATATTCTCTTCCTCGATATGCAAAGCTAAAAAAGATTCAGGCATAAAACCAAAACCTGATATATATTCAATTATTGCCGGATTTATTTGCATAAATCAGGCAATAATTTGTGCCATTTTTTGAATTTTGTCGTGTTAAGGGAAAATTAAGATTCGTTATAGAATCTTGGGATAGCTGTCATTTATCATTCCATATTCATAAAAATCCACTAACTATGCAGTTGATGGATTTTTATTTTCTTGCAGGCTTGTCAAAAGCGGGGTTCACAGCATAGACGTTCCGTTTGTCCATCTGAGAGGTGGCAAGCTCCATGGCTTCGCCAAAGCGCTGGAAGTGAACGACCTCACGTTCCCTCAGAAAACGGATAACATCTATTACGTCCGGATCATCGGCCATGCGAAGGATATTGTCATAGGTTGCTCTTGCCTTTTGCTCAGCGCCCATATCCTCTGTAAGATCCGCAATCACGTCACCCTTCACGGCAAAGCTTGCCGCATTGAATGGCCAGCCTGCGGCGGCCTGGGCGTATACGCCGGCAGTGTGATCCACGAAATATTCCTGGAATCCGGCCTCCTTGACCTGCTCTATCGTCATATTTCGTGTGAGCTGATGGACGATGGTGCCAATCATTTCAAGATGCCCCAATTCCTCCACGCCAATATCCGTCAAAACGGCCTTAAGTTCCGGGTAAGGCATGGAGTATCGCTGGCTAAGATAACGCAAAGATGCACTCAGCTCACCGTCCGGCCCGCCGTATTGGGTGATGATAAATTTTGCCATAGCAGGATTTGGATTTTTAATGCGGACCGGATATTGCAGCTTTTTTTCATATACAAACATCAGTTCTTCCCTGCCTTTCCGCTGTTATCCCAGGGCCAGGGATCCTCGGGCCAGACCCAGGAATTGCAATTTACCGTATCCTGGCGCATAACGGGGCCGTATAGCTCCACATACCGCTTGCGGCCTTTCTCTGCCAGGGAGACAAAGCTCTTCCAGGTTTTAAACGCCTCAGTGTCATCCGGGTGAGTGTCCAGATACAGTGCAAGCTCCTGAAGGACGAAGTCCAGAGCCATTAGCTCCGCCAGCGGCGTGTTTTCCGCCGCGCCGGTGGCTACATAATCCATAAACGGCAGATCAAGGCCGGGAAAAAGCGTGCCCTTTGCCAATGCCTCGGCGCTTTCATATGCCGGCTGACTGCTTTGCTGCGGAGCCACCATAGGCACCGCCAGCGGCGCGCAGGAAGGAAGCGCCCCTTGTCTATACGTGCAGGTATTATTATTTGTCAAAAGAAATCCCCCTTTGCAAGCCATCCTATGCAAAGAGGGATTTTATTGTGTATGGATTATGGCGCTATCAGCGCCTGGAACTGTTCTTCTGTAAGAATTTCGATACCAAGCTCCTGAGCCTTTGTCAGCTTGGAACCGGGATTTTCCCCTGCCAGGACATAGCTGGTTTTTTTCGACACAGATCCAGAGGTTTTACCGCCGAAGCGCTCGATGACAGCCTCCGCCTCTGACCGTGTGAATTGCTCCAGCGTGCCGGTCAGTACAAATGTCTTGCCCGCGAAGCGCGTGTCCTCTATCTCCTCCGTGCTGTCAAAGGACACCCCGGCCTCGCGCAGAAGCTCTATCTGGTGCTGACTTTGAGGGCTGGCAAACCACTCGGTGAGATAGCCCGCCGTGACAGGGCCGACATCGTCGATAACAGTCAGCTCATCTACCGTGGCAGCCATCAGGTCATCCAGCGTGGCAAAATGCCGCGCCAGCACCTTCGCTGCCTTCGCCCCCACCTGTCGGATACCAAAGGCGCACAGCAGCCGGGCAAGGCCCTGGGTCTTGCTGCCCTCGATGGCCGCGATGAGGTTTTCCGCTGATTTTTGTCCCATCCGCTCCGCTGTGGCGACGGATTGGGCATCCAAATAATAAAGCTCTGCCGGGGTGTGAATAAGCCCCTGCTTATCCAGAGCCTCCACCACCGCCGGACCAAGACCGTCTATGTCCATAGCCTCCTTGGAGGCAAAGTGAACGATATTTCGAAGCCTTTGGGCAGGACATTCCACTCCCGTGCAGCGCATAGCGGCCCCATCCGGATCCCGGGCCACAGGCGCCCCGCAAACAGGGCAAACCTCTGGCAGGTGGAACGCCGCCTCACTGCACTTTTCCGTTACCTCCAGCACCTCCGGGATAATTTCGCCGGCTTTTTGCACAAGCACTGTGTCCCCAATATTCACGCCCAGGTTTTCGATAAAATCCTGGTTATGCAGGGTAGCGTTGGTCACGGTCGTACCGGCCAGGCGTATCGGCTCTATCACCGCCTTCGGAGTCAGAACGCCGGTACGTCCCACCTGGACGATAATGTCTACGACCCGGCTTGGCTTTTTCTCTGGCGGGTATTTATAGGCCACCGCCCAGCGGGGATATTTGGCCGTACTGCCCAGAGCCTCCCGCTGCGCCAGGTCGTTCAGCTTGACAACGGCCCCATCAATGTCATAGGGATAAGTCTCCCGCCCCTCACCAATGGCCTCAATGGTTCTGGTGCAATCCTCCGGCGTTTGACAGAGGGTGTGCGGCACCACGGGAAAGCCCATGGCAGACATGGCCTCCAGTGTTTCATAGTGGTTTTGATAGGTCACGCCCTCGGCAAGCTGGATGTTGAAAAGGATGATGGCCAGCATCCGCTGGGCGCAAATCTTCGCGTCCGGCTGGCGGAGGGAACCGGCGGCGGCGTTTCTGGGATTTGCCAGAAGCGGCTGCCCTTCTATCTCCCGCCGTTTATTGATAGCCTGGAAGGTCTCGTGGGACATATACACCTCGCCTCGGACAATGATGCGGCGCGGAGCGTTATGCAGCTTTTTCGGCAGACTGCGGATAGTTCGGAGGTTTTCTGTCACATCCTCCCCTACCTGACCGTTGCCACGGGTAGCGCCCCGATAAAAGACCCCGCCACGGTATTCCACCACCACAGAAAGGCCGTCTATCTTCGGCTCCGTCACATAAACATGCGCTGCCGAAACAGCGGCGTCCATCCGATTGACAAAGCCTGCCACCTCTTCCTAGGAGAACACGTCCGCCAAACTCTCCAGCGGCACCTCGTGCTCTACCGGGGCAAACGCCTCGCTGACATGGCCCCCGACGTGCTGGGTCGGAGAATCAGGCCGAACCCAATCCGGGTGCTCCGCCTCCAGGCGTTTCAGCTCGTTGTTCATGCGGTCGTATTCAAAATCGGAGACCAGAGGCGCGTCGTTGTCGTAATAGGCCACAGACAGTGCCAGAAGCTTTTCTACAAGCTGGTCATATTGCTCTTTTGTTTCTTCCATTATCAGTTATTCTCCCAATTCACATAGCTTTCCGGGACTTCGCCCACAATGACAGTCTCTGAGACCAGTATCTCCGTATCCACGGAAGTGCTCACGGATTTCCAAGGCAGCAAAAGCGAGATTGTGACGGTCAGGTCAAGATAGAGCTGATGCCGGGTCTGATTTATCCCCGCGCTGGAAAGCTCACTTCGGAAGCCGGATTCACTGGAGGACAGCATGATTACGTCCACGTTGATGTCCGGCCCCCGGTTTGTAAACAGCATACTGCCTGCAAGATTCCCCAAAGGGATGGAAACAGTGATGACATCCTGGGAGGTCTGTTCCTCCGCTCGGGTCAGCACCTCCGCCGCAAGGGTATTGATTGCTGCCACGTTTGCAGTAACTGCAGTCACGCCGCCGCTGGAATCTCGTTCCAACACAACGAGGCTGTCCGCGTCAAAGCTGTCATCCGCCATAACTTCCTTTACAATGGCGTTAATAGCAGCAACCACCGCGTCATTTGCAGCGGTAACAGAAAGCTCTGTCACCAGATTGCGAAAGATAAGGCTTCCTATGACAATGACGACGACCACAAATCCCGCCAACAGCACAAGCAGTGTCCGCCTTGCAGAGCGGAAAAAGCTCCTCTGCCCCATGGCTGCCCGCCGGGGCCATCTTTTCGCCCCCATAAGCCACCCCCTTTTATAGACAGCTTATGGGCACATAGACTAAAAAATGACGATTATTTTGTCATCTCCTGCAAAAACAGACGCGCCAGCCTATATTGATCCTCGCACTCGCTGATTTTCGCGACGCTGGCGGAGGAGTGAATGTTTCGCACAGGCACAGAGAGAGCCGCCACCTGCACTCCTCTGCCGCTGCGCTGAACGGCGCCGGCATCCGTGCCCCCAGCTATGCGGGTCTTAGTCTGCCAGGGAATGTTATTTTCCTCCGCCAGACGGCCCAATGTGGCATACAGAGTCTTGTCGTATATCGTTCCCTTGTCCATAAAGGGGATGACGACGCCCTGGCCCAGGCAGCATACGCGGGCTGCACCCTCTACGCCTGGAATATCCGCCGCCGTGGTGGTCTCCAAAATGAGTGCGGTTTCCGGCTCAATGCTCCGGGCCGCAATCATCGCGCCGCGGCAGCCTACCTCCTCCTGCACGGTGAAGGCAAACCAGCAGTCGCAGGGAAGCTGACTCTCTATCAGCTCCAGCATAGTAGCGCAGCCCACCCGGTCGTCTATGGCCTTGGTCTTGATAAAGCCGTCTCCGAAGCGTATGACCGCATCGTCAAAGGCCACAGTGTCCCCAAGGCTTACAAGGGCCTCCGCCGCCGTTTTGTCCGGCGCGCCAATGTCTATATACATATCGGAAAGCTTCGGAAGCGTCTTGCGCTGCTCCGCTGTAGTCAGGTGTATAGCCTTGGAACCGACAACGCCCTTTGTCCGCATAGCTCCAACGAACACACGCTTTCCTATCAGCACCCGCCGGTCTATGCCGCCGCAGGCATCAAAGTGAAGATACCCCTCATCCGTGATGCCCGTCACCATCAGGCCAACTTCATCCATATGAGCGCAGAGCATAACCCGCCGACTGGGTACTGCCGCGCCTTTTTTGAAAATCATCAGATTCCCCATGGGGTCGGTGCGTATCTCATCTGCAAAGGGCATGGCGCGTTCCAGGATATAGTCGCGCACCTCGTCCTCACTGCCGGATACTCCATCCAGGCAGCACAGCGTTTCCATCGTGTCCAGCATCATCACACCTCCACCTCTTCCACATAAGCTATCAGAAGCTCCTCGATTGCGGTCATGTCCTCGGTCCATACGGTCTCAACCGGCGTGTGCATATATTTCAGCGGCAGAGATACAAGGCCCGTAGCAACTCCCTGACGGGAGATTTGGATGGCTGCGGCATTTGTGCCGCTGTCACCTGGCAGCGGCTCTGTCTGATGGGTAATACCATGCTCCTCCGCAATGCGGAACAGATCGCGGGTAACGGCTCGATTCAGATTTGGCCCAACGCCGATGGCCGCGCCCTTCCGGCCCTCTGTGAGAGCCTCCTTGCCGTCCGGCGTTTTAGCGTGGGTGACGTCTACCACCAGGGCAATGTCCGGGGCGGCGTTCCAAGCCCCTACAGCGGCTCCGCGGCGGCCTACCTCCTCCTGGGTGCTGAGCTGGCAGCCCAGATCTACGTTCAGCGGCTTATTCGCCAAAGTCTCAAAAGCCTTGATGATAATGGCGGCACAGGCTCGGTCATCCAGCGCCTTGCCACAAAGCTGACCGGCGCAAAGCTCATCGCAGCCGCTGGCATATACTATAGGCGTCCCCGGCGGGGCGGCTTTCAATGCCTCCTCCTGGGTCAGGCCCACGTCGATGAACAGCTTGTCCGCCGGGATGGTTTTTCCTGCCTCATCCGCTTCAAGCAGATGAGGCGGCATGGTATCAATCACCCCAAAAAGGGACGGGTCAGAGAGCACCCGCACCTCCCGCGCCGGGAGCATACGGTGGTCAACCCCACCCAGCATATCGAAAGTCAGAAAGCCATCCTGTGCGCCAGTGACGATAAAGCCTATCTCGTCAAGATGTGCGTCCAGCATAACAAGCTTTGCATCCGGCTGGCCGCAGCGCTTGATAGCCAGAAGATTACCCAAGGAATCTGTATGTATCTCGTCGGCGATGGGTCGCAAATATTCCGCAGTCCAGTCAAACACCGCCTCCTCAAAGCCGGAGGGACCAGGAAGGCTGCACAGTTGCTTTGTCAGTTCTATCAGATCCATAGAATTGCGTCACTCCATTTCCATGATGATTTGCCGGAACGCATTGCCGCGCTCCTCAAAATTTTTAAAGTGGTCAAAGGATGTGCAGGCCGGAGACAACAGCACAGTGTCCCCGGGAGACGCCTCCTGCGCCGCCGCCCGTACTGTCTCAGAGAAATCCTCAATAACATGGATTTCTGGGCTGCCTGGGGCGTAGCTCGGTGCATTTTCCACCGCAGTTTTTATTTTCTCCGCTGTCCAGCCTGTGAGATACAGACTCTTTACATGAGCACAAACAGCTTCGCCCAGTTCACCAAAGGGCAGCCCCTTGTCCTTGCCACCGGCAATCAGGATAACCTTTTCCTGGAAGCAATCCAGCCCCGCCATAGTGCGATCTGGGCTAGTCGCGATAGAATCGTTTATAAACGTTACCCCGTGGTAAATGCCAACGGTCTCCAGCCTGTGCGGTACGCCGGAAAAGGTTCTGGCCGTCTGCCCCATGACCTCCAAAGGAACCATATCACACGCCGCCGCAAACGCGGCCATCATATTATCTATGTTATGATTCCCTGGAATTTTCAGCGCCGCGGCAGAAACAATCGGTACTGTTTCTCCGTCTTTTTGCAGGCATATCATGCCGTCCTCGCGTAAAAACACGCCGCTCTCCGGCGTTTCCCGGCGGCTGAACCAGCGCACAGGGCAGAGAGCCTCCCGTGCAAAGGCGGCAGTCAGGGTGTCATCGCGGTTCAAAATGAGCTTTCCCTTGGACGTCTGGTGTCGGAATATCTGCTTTTTGGCGGATATGTAGTCCTCCATCGTCCCGTGCTTATCCAGGTGATTGGGTGACAGATTCGTAATAACTGCCACATCCGGGGCACAGGTCATGCTGTGCAGTTGAAAGGAGCTTAGTTCCAATACCGCCACATCATCCGGGGTTATCCCATCTGTCTCCGCAAGCAAGGGATGGCCAATATTTCCGCCCAACCACACCTTATACCCTGCATTTTTCAGCAGCGCGGCCAGGATGGACGAGGTGGTGGTCTTGCCCGCCGATCCGGTCACTGCCAGCACCCGGCAGGGACACAGAGACAAAAACAGCTCCATCTCACTGGTCAGAACAGCGCCTTCCGCCACCGCCCGCACAAGGGCGGGTTCCGTTGGCAAAACGCCAGGGGTGCGGAAGATAATATCTCCGGCCAGGTCATCCAGATAATCCTCTCCCAAGTGGAATTTTATCCCTTCTTCGGTGCATTTTATGTAGAAATCACCTAAAGCCTCCGGGCTGTATTGGTCATAAACCGTCACATCCGCCCCTGCCTGGGTCAAAAGCGGTATCAAGGGCCGGTTGGAAAGCCCCGCCCCCACCACCGCCACGGATTTTCCACACAGCGATGTAAAATAGGGTTTTAAGGGGAAGGGTCACGGCTGCCGTTTTTCCATTATACTACCAGTTATACGGCGAAACAAGAAACGAAAAACGACAATCTCAACCCGGCGTACACGGTTTGGTTCGATGGACAAAAGACCAGTTCCGCTTGTATAATAAGGAAGGCTGCATCAAAACTGCAAACTGCAAACTGCGATGTTTTGATACAGCCCCTTGTTTTATAAGGTGACGAGTTTTCCTATAAGCCGGATTCTGTTAAAAATGGCCATCTATCTAGGCGATACGTTGCCATACCGCTCCAGCCACCTCCTCGGGGAGACCGGGCCGGTCTATGTTCCCCTCCACGGTGTTGCTCCGAATAGAGTTTACAGCAGCGAACTGTCGCCAATCCGCCAGGTGGTCTCTTACACCGCCTTTCCACCCTTACCGCTGCAAGCAGCGGCGGTCTATTTCTGTTGCACTCGTCCTGATGTCGCCATCGGCGGGCGTTACCCGTTATCCTTGCCCTGTGGAGCCCGGACTTTCCTCACGCACAGCCTTTCGGCTTATGCCTGCGGCCATTCAGAAAACTCGGTCATCAGCAATTATTCGTCCATGTTGCCCCAGTTATGCCAGACGTTCTGAACGTCGTCGTTATCCTCGAACACGTCCAGCATCTTCTGCATATTCTTCCTGTCCCCTTCTTCGGTCAGGTTCACATAGCTCTGGGGAACCATTTCCTCCTGTGCGGAAACCAGCTTATAGCCGTGTTCGGTCATATAGTCCGCCACCGCAGTCACATCCTCTGGGGAGGTATAGATGGTGAACACGCCTTCTTCCGTCTCCATATCAGCCGCCCCGGCCTCCATGGCGTCCATCAGAACATCGTCCTCCTGCAAATCGCCGTCCTCGTTGTCAACGACGATAACGCCCTTGCGGTCAAAAGACCAGCTCACGCAGTTGGTCGCGCCAAGGTTTCCGTTATATTTATCGAAGCAATGACGTACCTCGCTGGCCGTTCTGTTGCGGTTATCGGTCATGGCTTCCACAATAACAGCCACGCCGCTCGGCCCATAGCCTTCATAGGTGACACTCTCAAAGCTGGAAGTGTCGCCGCTGCCCAGTGCTTTTTCTATGGTACGTTTGATATTGTCGTTTGGCATATTGGCGGCCTTCGCCTTAGTGATGACGGCGGCCAAACGCATATTGTTTTTCGGGTCGCCGCTGCCGCCCTCCTTGACCGCAACGATCATCTCACGCGCGATCTTGGTGAAGGTCTGTGCTCTTTTGGCGTCCGCCGCGCCCTTGGTTTTTTGTATGTTATGCCATTTGGAATGTCCCGACATTCTATATATCCCCCTGTATGTTTGCTTTACAGGTTATTGTAACATAAAAAAACGCCAATATCAACACCTTTTATTATCGGCATTTTGGTATCAGCAGCAGTCCCTGTTCCCTCCCTTCATTAGCCTTTTCTATAGCCTCCATAGTGGAGTGATATTTTCGCGCCAAGGCCCACATATCCGCGTTCGGCTCCACCCGAACCAATGTGACAGACGCTGCCGGAGGCGCGGCCGCCCACGCTTCCGCGTCCTCTGTGACCTGGGTAATGCAGGTGATCGTCTGCCGCGATACAGCGAGCGCATCCATTTGCAGCGTGGCACGCACGTCAAGTCCCGCGCCGGAGGGTGCATAGTACACATCAGACACTGTCACCGTGACGCCGGTAAGCTCTGTTCCCGCAGGAAGGTCTGTGGTAAATTCCGCCGACAGGCGGCTCCGTGAAATAGAAGACTGCCCATCCTGCTGGCGGCATATCAACCGGATACTGACGGCGGTCTTGACCGTGTTCTCCTCAATGGAAATGCTGCCCACCCTGGCAGCCAGCGCCAGCACCTCCCCAACGGCACCGGCAGGCTCTGCGCTGCCCGTCACAGTCTGTCGCATGGATATGGAGCGCACGCCGATGACAAGCTCCATCGGCTCAGCCTGGCCCGTCAGCATGGTGCGATTGCTGTATATATCCGCCATATAAGTTATTTCCTTGGACTGGCGACAGACGCATTGGGCGGCAAGGTGAAGCTCTGCAGTGATGCGACCGTTTTCCGCGCCTTGCTCCGGCAGGTCAAAATAAGCTCCCGTCAGCATAAGGGTAATTTCCGGCGACGCTTCATCCTCGCCGTCCACTTCCATGATTTGAGAAAACGCAGTCTCATACCGCCCGGCAAACACCTGCCCCTCATCCCTGCCAGAGAGAATGAGATCTGCCCACACACGTCCCCGAAAAACCGCCTTTCCGCTGACATACTTGACCTCCTCCACCGCGGTTTCCACCCGCTGACTCAAAATGGCGGCGGCTCCGCCCGAGGGAAGCTGATATTCATCTGTGGCAACAAAGGTCTTTTCCCGCACATCAGATACCACGGTCATCGGTGCCGTACTGGTCAGAATCTGCGCAGAAGCTGATTCCTCTTCCATGCCTACTGCAATCTCCAGGCTGCGCTTCTGATAGCTCCGCCCCTCCGCCGAAACATCCGCCCGGACAGAAATTTTCCGGGAGTTTGCCATCCTTGCGTCCAGGGCGCGAATCCGCAGCTGGGCCACCGTGCGGCAGTCTGTATCCACCGCAGGAGCCTCCATGCGAAGCTCCACCGGCACGGTGACAGGCAGACTTTGCATCGTTCCACCGCCGTCCGGCATATACAGCACGGACACGCTGATAGAGGCGGCAAGCAGAACGCTCCCCGCCTCCGTGTCTTTGCTCCGTAGGGTCAGCACGCCCTCCGCGTCCACAATGGAGCCGACGTCCGGCATAGTGTCGGGTACAACACACTCCGCCGAAAATTCCCGGCTGGCTGCTCCCCGCCAGACCAGGGCTAAATTCTCATATATATCCTTCTTTAAGGCTGTATCCATGATTTTATCGCTCCTTGCATTACGTTCTATGCAAGGGTATGCGCAGGCTGGGACAAATATGATAATCCAAGCTTCCTTAAGATTTCAAAAGCCATATGCCGCCGAATATCAGCAGCGCCGCGCACACCAGCCACCAGAACCAGACCGGAAGGATAAGAGCCAGCACAATAAGCGCTCCCGCAATCACCGCCACCCAGCCCCACAAGCAGCCCCGTCCTTTTTTACGCATAAAAACGCCTCCCATCCTTTCTATCCTATGGATGGGAGACATTTTTTGTTCCTTTATGAGCGCTTCTCTTGCTTTCCAGCTCCCAGGGCTTAATACGGGCGGATTCTTCATAAAGCCGCAGATAGGAGCTGTACCGGCTTCGATGGATTTGTCCTGCCTCCACTGCCTCGCGAACGGCGCACCCTGGCTCTGCCCGGTGTGTGCAGTCGTCAAAACGACAGGAGCCTTGCAGCATATTAAATTCCGGAAACAGCAGGGGCAGTTCCTCTGTGGTAATAGGTTCCTCTGTCTCGTCTCCAAAGGACGCAAAGCCCGGAGTATCACACAGCAGCGTCCCGCCGCCAAGATCAAACAGCTCCACATGGCGCGTGGTATGGCGGCCACGACCCAGCTTTTCGCTGACAGCCCCGGTAGGAATATGAAAATCAGGGGCAATGGTATTTATAAGGCTGCTTTTTCCAACGCCGGAGTTACCGGTAAAGCAGCATATTTTACCGCCCAGGGCAGCCTTCAATGCTTCTATACCCTCGCCGGTGGCGGCGCTGACACGGAACAGCGGATAGCCCGTGTTCATGTATATCTCATACAGATCATTTCCCGGTTCCAGGTCACATTTGTTGATGACCAGCATCACGCCGCAGTGATTCTTTTCACACCGCACCGTTACTCTGTCAGCCAGAAAAGGGTCTGTCACCGGCAGGGCGGCAGAGAGGAGCATGACAAGATAGTCCACGTTTGCCACTGCCGGACGGGAAAATGCATTTTTTCTGGGCAATACCTCGCTCACAGTGCCAGTGCCGTTCCCGCCGTCCTCCACAAGAACGCGGTCGCCAACCAAGGGTGTGATTCCTTCCTTTCGGAAGCGTCCCTTGGCCCGACATTCCAGAACTGCATCCTCACAGCGGACGTAATAAAACCCGCTGACAGCTCTGATGATGGTTCCCTCTCTGTTCAACTGCTCACTCCGCACCGGCGTCCCCAACGGCCTCCGGAGCGTCAGAGGTGTTGTCAGGCTGCGTTTCCGTCACCGGTTCCTCCGTAATACCTTCCGGCTCCTCCGGGGGCGCAGGCGTGGCGGTGGCAGTGGGGCCAGTACCTACCTGAATATATACAGCAGTGCCGCTGACCACCTGGGTGCCGCTGGTGTAGTTCTGCCAGATAACGCACCCCGCCTCGCTCGCACTGGAGCTTACATAGGTAATGTCGGACTCAGTGCAGACAAGGCCCTCCTGCTGAAGCGCCAGCAGTGCCTCCGTCTTCGTCATACCCACCAGGTCAGGCACCGTAGCATAGGTTACAGATGGCCCGGCGCTGACAGTCAGCGTAACCGTGCTGCCACTGGCAACAGATGTTCCCGAAACAGGGTCGGTGCTGATAACATAGTTTTCCGTGATGGAGCTGGATTCCTCCAGAACAATCTCCACTTCAAGGCCCAGCGTTTGAAGCTGAACCTGCGCCTCCGTATAGGGATGATTTATCAGATCCGGCACATCCACAAGCTGAATACCGGAGCTGACGGTAAGCTGCACATCGATGCCCTCGGAAACAATCATACGGCTGGTGCCTGCCGTCGGACTCTGGGCGGTGATAATGCCCTCCTCATAGACAGAATCCGCCTTGTAAACAACGGTAAAGTTAAACAGGCTGGTCATTGCCTCGTCGCTGATAATATCATCCGCCACAGAACCGACGAAATTCGGCACATCCGTGCGCTCTGCGTCACTGAAAATGTCGCCCAGCCAATAGCTCCAAACGAAGGCAAAAATTCCCAGCGCAAACACCAGCACAAGGCCAACGCCCAGCAGATTACTGATGCGCCTCTCCCTGGAACGGCGGCGGGCGTAGCCCTCCTTGGAAAGCTCCCCGGCAGTACTGATGCGCGGCACGTTCCGGGAGATAACATGAACCTCGTCCCTCTTAGGCGGCGTGTTTTCCGCCAGCGCCTGTCTCACCTCTTTCCCGACGGCTGCAGTCTGGCCCTTGCGGAAATCCTCCACATCAGCCAGCATA
>JAJBVW010000164.1:885-4940 GCA_020866945.1 Oscillospiraceae bacterium | reverse complement strand
GCGGCCTACCCGGTGGTCAACGACCCGGCGGCGGCGCTGGCCTATGTGAAGGACGCGCCTTTGCCCACCGTGATTAAGGCGGACGGTCTGGCTCTGGGGAAGGGCGTGGTCATTGCCCAGACCCGCCAGGAGGCGGAGGACGCGGTGCGCTCCATCATGGAGGACAAAAAGTTTGGGGACAGCGGCAACCAGATTGTCATAGAGGAATTTCTCACCGGGCCGGAGGTATCCGTTCTGTCCTTTACGGACGGGAATACTGTGGTTCCCATGGTCAGCTCCATGGATCACAAGCGGGCCAGGGACAACGACCAGGGCCTGAACACCGGCGGCATGGGAACCATTGCCCCGAACCCTTATTATACCCCGGAGATTGCCGAGCGCTGCATGGAGGAGATTTTTAAGCCCACCATCGCGGCCATGCAGGCGGAGGGCCGCCCCTTCAGGGGGTGCCTGTACTTTGGCCTGATGCTGACGCCCCAGGGGCCGATGGTGATTGAGTATAACAGCCGCTTTGGCGACCCGGAGACCCAGGTGGTGCTGCCCCTGATGGAGAGCAGCCTCCTGGCGGCTATGCTGGCCTGCCGGAACGGGACGCTGGCGGAGACGGACATTCGCTTTTCCCATGGGGCCGCCTGCTGCGTGGTTATGGCCAGCGACGGCTACCCCGGCGCCTATGAAAAGGGTTATGAGATAACCATGGACGACGATGTGACGGCTCAGGTGTATATAGCCGGGGCCAAGCTGGACGGGGACAGGCTTCTGACCAATGGAGGCCGGGTGCTTGGCGTGACCATGACGGCTCCCACGCTGAAGCAGGCTATCGGCGCGGCCTATGAGCAGGTGGAAAAGATTCACTTCCAAAACGCCTATTACCGCCATGACATCGGCAGTCGTGCCTTGCAGGCGCTGGAGGGCTGACAAATGGTCTATCGGGTATACGTAGAAAAGAAAAAGGGCACGGCCCAGGAGGCGGTGGCCCTGTATAACAGCATAAGAGATTTCCTCGGCGTCCGGGAGCTGCGTATGCTGCGGCTTCTGAATCGCTACGACCTGGAAAATATCTCCCCGGAGCTGTTTCAGCGGGCGGTGAAAACCGTCCTGTCGGAGCCGCAGCTTGACGATGTGTACTATGACCAGCCGGAGGCGGCGGACGCGGTGGTGTTCGCGGTGGAATACCTGCCGGGGCAGTATGACCAGCGGGCGGATTCGGCGGCCCAGTGCATCCAGATTCTCTCCCAGGGGGAGCGGCCCGCCGTGCGGACGGCCAAGGTGTATATGCTCTTTGGCGACCTGACGGCGGAGCAGGTGGCGGCTATCCAGTCCTATGTCATAAACCCGGTGGAGAGCCGCATGGCAAGCCTGGAGCCGGTGGAAACGCTGGAGACAAATTACGACATCCCGGAGACCGTGGCTGTTCTGGAGGGGTTCCGGGAGCTGGACGGCGTGGGTCTGGCCCGGTTTTTGGAGACAAACGGCCTTGCCATGGACAAGGAAGACCTGCTGTGCTGCCAGGAATATTTCCGTCAGGAGGGGCGCGACCCTACTGTGACGGAAATTCGGATGATAGACACCTATTGGTCTGACCATTGCCGTCATACCACCTTTAACACTGTGATTGACGGCGTCACTTTTGAAGACGAGCATCTCCGCAAGGCGTATGAGGAGTATATGAGCGTTCGTCAGTCTCTGGGCCGGACAAAGCCTGTGACGCTGATGGACATTGGCACCATTGCCGCCAAGAGCCTGCGGGCCAGCGGTCAGCTTGATAAGCTGGACGAGTCCGAGGAGATCAACGCCTGCACCGTGAAGATGAAGGTGAATGTGGACGGCGAGGAGCAGGACTGGCTGCTTCTCTTTAAAAACGAGACTCATAACCATCCCACGGAGATTGAGCCCTTCGGTGGGGCGGCCACCTGCATCGGCGGGGCCATCCGCGACCCCCTGTCCGGGCGGAGCTATGTATACGCGGCCATGCGCGTCACCGGCGGGGCAGACCCTCTGCGCCCGGTGGAGCAGACCCTCCCCGGCAAGCTGCCCCAGCGGAAGATTGTCACCACCGCCGCGGCGGGCTATTCCTCCTACGGCAACCAGATCGGCCTCGCTACCGGCATGGTGGACGAGCTGTATCACGACGGCTATGCCGCCAAGCGCATGGAAATCGGCGCGGTCATCGCCGCCGCTCCGGCGGAGAATGTGCGTCGGGAGCGCCCCGCGCCAGGGGATGTGGTCATCCTCCTTGGAGGCAGAACAGGCCGGGACGGTTGCGGCGGGGCCACCGGCTCCTCCAAGTCCCACGACCTTCACTCCCTGGAGACCTGCGGTGCGGAGGTGCAGAAGGGCAACGCCCCGGAGGAGCGGAAGCTGCAAAGGCTGTTCCGCAACCCGGAGGCCTCCCGCCTTATCAAGCGCTGCAACGACTTCGGCGCGGGCGGCGTGTCTGTGGCAGTAGGAGAGCTGGCGGACGGGCTTGACATCGACCTGAGCAAGGTTCCCAAGAAGTACGACGGCCTGGACGGCACAGAGCTTGCCATCTCCGAATCCCAGGAGCGCATGGCCGTCGTCGTTGCCCCGGAGGATGCAACGCAGTTCTGCCAGCTTGCCGACGGGGAAAATCTGGAGGCCACGGTTATTGCCACGGTGAAGGCGGAGCCGCGCCTGACAATGACCTGGAACGGCAAAATCATTGTGGACATATCCCGTGCCTTCCTGGACACAAACGGCGCGGAAAAGCATATTATTGTCCATCCCGCGGCGGCAAAGCCCTGGGCCAGGGACATTCCTGTGGATTTTGAATCGGGCTATAAGGCCTTGGCCGGGGATTTGAATGTCTGCTCCCGCCGGGGACTTTCCGAGCGGTTTGACTCCACCATCGGCGCGGGAACGGTGCTGATGCCCTTCGGAGGCAAATATCAGCAGACCCCCATTCAGGCCATGGTACACACCATCTCCCTGGAAAAGGGTCACACAGATACCTGCTCACTTATGAGCTGGGGCTATAACCCCGCTATCGGGGAGAAGGACCCCTATCACGCCGCCTATCTGGCGGTGGTGGAATCTGTGTCCAAGCTCATCGCCGCCGGGGCCTCCTTTGAGGATGTGTACCTGTCCTTCCAGGAATATTTTGCCAAGCCCGGCCAGGACGCCGCCCGCTGGGGTGATCCCTTCGCGGCGTTGCTGGGGGCCTTCAAGGCCCAGATGGATCTGGGCGTGGCGGCTATCGGCGGCAAGGACTCCATGTCCGGCTCCTTCGAGGATTTGGCCGTACCGCCGACCCTGGTCGGCTTTGCTGTTGCCACAGGGAAAACGGAGGAGATTGTCTCCAACGAATTTAAGGGTGCGGGCCATACGGTTATGCTCCTGCGGCCCAAGCGTGACAGCCAGGGTTTGCCGGAGGCGGAGAGCCTACGGGCGCTGTTCGATACTGTCCATGAGCTGACCTCCTCCGGGAAGGCACTGGCGGTGTATACGCCCACCTACGGCGGCGTGGCAGAGGCTGTGATGAAAATGTGCCTCGGCAACGGCATCGGGTTTGCCTATGCGCCGGATGTGGCGCTGGACACGGTTTTTGGCTATGAATACGGTGCATTTATTGTTGAGCTGGCGGAAGGCGTCACGGCGGAGGGCCTTGTTCTGGGCCATACCATCAAGGACTACACCCTGACCTATGGGGTACAGAACCTGTCCCTCAAGGAGCTTCAGCGGGTCTATGAGGACAAGCTGGAGCCGGTCTACCCCTGTAATATTCTGGGAGACGTACGGGACATTCCCACGTTCTCCTATACGGCTGCCAGTCGTCCTGCCCCAAGGTTGCGAACGGCTAAGCCGAAGATTCTCATTCCCGTGTTCCCCGGCACCAACTGCGAATATGACACCGCCCGCGCCCTGGCTGACGCCGGAGCGGAGCCGGAGATATTCATCATCGCGAACCTTACGGCGGAGCATATCGCCCGCTCCACGGATCAATTTGCCAGGGCGCTGCGAACGGCTCAGGCCGTATTCCTGCCCGGCGGCTTTTCTGGGGGAGACGAGCCGGACGGCTCCGGCAAGTTCATCAC
>JAJBVW010000164.1:0-875 GCA_020866945.1 Oscillospiraceae bacterium | reverse complement strand
CGCAACGGCAGCCTCAAGGCGGGGGTGGAGGATCTGCTGGATCGGCGGGGCGGCCTGATGGCTGGTATCTGTAACGGTTTCCAGGCGCTGATAAAGCTGGGCCTGGTGCCTTATGGGAAAATCATCGACACGGACGAGGACTGCCCCACACTGACCTTTAACACCATCGGGCGGCACCAGTCCCGCATTGTCCACACCCGTATCGCCTCCAATAAATCCCCCTGGCTTGCGGCCACGGAGGTGGGCCAGGTCTATACCGTACCTATTTCCCACGGGGAGGGGCGGTTCTTCGCCTCGGACGCGCTGATTGAAAAGCTGGCGCAAAACGGCCAGATCGCCACCCAGTATGTAGACCTGGAGGGTCGTCCCACAAGCGACGTGCATTATAACCCCAATAACTCCGCTTTCGCCGTGGAGGGCATCACCTCCCCGGATGGCCGGGTCTTCGGCAAGATGGGCCATTCCGAACGGAAGGGATCGGGGCTTTATAAAAACGTACCGGGGGACTATGACATCCATATGTTCCAGTCCGCTGTAAAATATTTCAAAGAGAATTGATTATCGAATCAGGAGGAGTATAAACATGGCGCATTATTACAACGAACCGTCCCACACCTTCAGCGAATATCTGCTCATTCCCGGCTATACGTCGGAGGAGTGCGTTCCTGCGAACATCTCCCTGAAAACGCCGCTGGTGCGGTATCGGAAGGGGGAGGAACCGGCGATTTCACTGAATATCCCCCTGACCTCCGCCATCATGCAGTCTGTCTCGAACGACACGTTGGCGATTGCCCTGGCCCGGGAGGGGGGCCTGGCCTGCCGTTACGGCTCTCAGAGCAGAGAGGATGCGGCCGCCAGGGTGGCGCGGGGGCAGA
>JAJBVW010000066.1 GCA_020866945.1 Oscillospiraceae bacterium | reverse complement strand
GCTGTCCACCAACAGGCGCAGGCCCTCGTCCTCCTCAATGGTGTCATAGGCTCGAGACAGCACATGCTCCTGCGCCTTGGCCCGCATGGTCTGGGCCTTTTCCTCTTCCAGAATGGAGAAACTGGGGGAGATGCCGAGCAGATGGGCGTTTTCCCGCACCAGGTCGGTGCAGAAGCTGTCGATGGTGCCGATCTTCGCCCGATACAGCAGGGCGCTCTGCCGCCGGAGGCGGCGGTCGCCGGGATTCTCCGCCAGAAGGCCGTTCAGCTCCGTGAGGATGCGGCCGCGCAGCTCCGCCGCCGCCGCACGGGTGAAGGTGATGACCAGAAAGCGGGTGATGTCCTCCCCCTCCTGGACGCGGGCCACCAGCCGCTCGGTCAGCACTCTTGTTTTTCCGCTGCCCGCCGCCGCGCTGACCAGCATAGGAACACAAATGGTATTGACCGCCCGCTCCTGGGCCGAAGTCAGCTGAAAGCCGCTCATTGTCCGCCTCCTATTCTGTCCCACGCCTGGGACGCCGTCAAATGAGAGCGCACCCGCCAGCCGTCCCCCGCCGGGTCGAACAGGCACGCCTCCTGAAATTCGCACCACTGGCAGGCATTGTCCCGCGCGGATTTGAACCAAGGATCCGCCGCCACGCTCCCGGCCCGCAGCTCGGCGGCCAGGTCGGAAAGCGTCTTGTCGATATACCGGCTCAGTGCTCCGAACTGCTCCAGGCTCGCGAGGCTCTCCATGCTGGTTTTGGTGTATTCCCCGGTCTTCGTCAGCCGCACGGGGATATATCGCTTCTCCTCCCCCGGCTCCATGGCTTCCAGCACCGCCGGGTCGGAAAGGACAAGGCCGCTTCGTTTAGCGCTGGTACGGCGCAGCGCCGCCAGCTCCTCGTCGGTCACATCCCGCTCCGCGTTCACCGTCCCGAACCGGGCGGGGACGTACAGCACCCCAGCGGGGCGAAGCTCCTCCGCCCCAAAATGGGCAAGTCCCCGCTTTTCCAGGGTGAAAAGATACAGAAGCATCTGCAAATTCACCCCCTGGCACACGTCGGACAGGGAGAATTTCTTCACGCCGGTCTTATAGTCTGTGACCCGGAGATACAGCACCCCCTCATGCACCCAGCCGTCCACTCTGTCCGCCCGGCCCGAAAGGGGCGTTTCATCCTCCTCCGCGGGGGCTAATACCCCCTCCGCCTGCAAATCCAGTTCCAGGTCGATGGGTTGGAATTTGGAATCCTTCAGCTCCCGCCACATATCCGCCGTCACCTGCCGCACCGTATGGCGCAGGCGGCGGAACAGATAGATGAACCGGGGGCTTTTGTCCGCGAAATCGTTCAGCTCCTGGGTGATGTACTGGTCCACATATTTATCCGCCAGCTCCTGCACCTGGGCCTCCGTAATGGCGGGAAAGCCCCCCATCTCCATGGCATCTCTCGCCACATTTTCCAGGATATAGTGCAAAAAGGTGCCGTAGTCTCTGGGATCGACCACCGCCTGTGGCCGGGGCTGTGCCCGCAGACCGTATTGGAGAAAATACCCAAACCGGCAGTCCCCGAATTTCTCCGCCCGCGTGGCGGAAAGGCCGGGCTTCGGCCCATACAGCGCCCGCACCGCCTCCGGCGACAGGCTGCGGCGGCTGTCTTCTATGGCGCCCGTCAGGCGCTCCATACGTTCTCCCTGGCCTTTCTGGACAAAATAGTCCCGCGCGGCCTGTGCCAGGGGCGCAGCGTCCCCCATCCGGCCCCGAATGGCCAGGAAAAAGGCCCCGTCCTGCGAAAACGTCCGGGCCGCCGCCAAATCCCCCTCCACGGGGACGACGCCCAGCAGCGCCCTGGCCCGTTCCGCCACCAGGGAGGGCCGGGACTCGCCCCCCGCTCCATCTGACCGGGGCCAGCTGATATAAAGCGTCTCTGACGGCAGGGACAGGCAGCTGTAGATAAGCCCCAGCTCGCGGGCCATATCCTCCTCCGACCCGCCCAGGCCAAGGCCCAGGGCGGCCAGTTCCTCCCGCTCGTCTGGGGTGAACAGGCTCCCCCCCTGCTCCGGGGCGGGCAGCCGTCCGTCCGCCGCCCCCAGCACCAGAAGGTGCTTAATATGCCGGCGGCGCATCCCGTCCATATCCCCGGCAGCCACGCGGTCAAGTGAGACAGGGATAACGCTCACATCGTAGGTTGACAACAGCATGGAAAACATCCCCTGAAACTGCTCCCCGTCCATGGGCATATCCCCCAGCACGGCGGCAAACTGCTCCAGCGCCTCGCACATCACGTCCCACAGGCGGCCATATTCCGCCGCCGTCTCCTGCCGGCCTGATTCCGCAAGCTCCGCCGCCCGCTCCTCTATGCGCTCCGGCAGCTCTATACTCACGAGGAAATCCGCCAGAGCCATCGCCTGCTCCCTGGCCGTGCCGGCGGCCTTCACCGCCCGCTCCAGCTTTTTCAGCGGCCCGATGACCTGCTCCCGCAGGCGGTTCAGCTCCGCCAGCCGCTGGTTGGCGGCCTCGTCAAAGGGGCGGTTATACCCCTCCGGGTGCATGGCCCAGGGCCGCGCCCACTGACCGCCCCGTATGCCCCATAATATGACGTAGTTTTCCAGCCTGTCGCAGTCCGCGAGGCCAACAGGGGACAGGCCGGTTTTCAAATATCCGAACATCGCCTCATATTCATATCCCCGGTTCACTGCCTCCAGTGCGGAAAGGGCCGCCATGGACACGCTTTTTCGCAGGGTGTCCCCCCGGCCGGCAAGAAACAGCGGAACGCCGTACCGCTGACAGGCGCTCTCCAATGCGGCCCGGTAGTCCTCGAACCCACGGACAGCCACGGCCATATCCCGATACCGGCACCCGGCCCGGGCCAGCTCGCCCATGCGCGCCGCCGCCAGTTCGCACTCCTCATAGGCATCCGAGGCCGTGACCAGCACCACCCCGTCCCGCGCCTCCGGCGGCTCGGCACAGGAAAAATCGAACAGATGGTCGCAGTAATACCCCAGCGCGGCAGGCCGGTCATTCCCCGGCTCCATCCGCTCCCGGCAGCACGCCGCGCCATATTCCGCCGCCGTGGCCTCAAGCCAGCGGGCGGTCTCCATTGGAAGCAGGGAGGCCCCGTCTCCCTCGTCCCCGCAGGTCAGGCAGACAGTCATATCCGTCCCCGCCCGTATCAAGGCCCGAAGGACATCCTTTTCCAGGGCCGTGAAGTCGGAAAACCCGTCCAGATAAAACTGCCCCTGCGCCATGGGGCTGCCCCCAATCAGGGCGGCCAGGGTTTTAAGGCGCTCCGCCGGATCTATGGCGCTGCGGCTTTGGGCAGCGGTGTACGCCTCCATCAGCAGGGACAAATCCAAAAGCTTTTCGGAAAGCGCCCCTTGGGTTCGGCCCGCCATATCCGTCAGCGTCTGACCGTCCGCTCCGGCGTTTTTCAGCTCCTCCACCGTACGCAGAAGCCCCTCCAGGGTCTTTGGCTCCCGGACGTTTCGGCGATATACACGCAGGCTCCCCTGCACAGCCTGCGCCGCCACCGCCATGCACAGCAGCCGTCCGCCTCTGTCCATGACGGGCTTTGCCCCGCCCATCTGGGCGAACACGCGCCTTGCCAGTCCCGTGAAGGACAGCGCCTCCGCATACAGGCTGACACTGTCCCCCGCCGCGCGGCAAAGCTCCCGCTCCGCCTCGTGGCTGTACTGCTCCGGCACCAGCAGCACCATGCCGCTCCGGCCTTCCTGCACACCGCAGGCAATTTCCTCCAATATCCGCGCCGTCTTTCCTGCTCCGGCTCGGCCCAATATCAGTCGAATCATAATCATGCCCCGCTGTATCGTTAAATCAATGTAAACCTTCTTATCGTTATTATAGCACATTGCACCCTGGCACACAAACGGGCAGTTCGCAAATTCCGGCCACTGAAAACCGTGGCCAGCCGGCGCCATTATTAGCCCCCGACTTGACGAATCCGCCCGAAACAGGTATGATAATGGCGTAACAGAGGAGACAAGCCCCCATTTACCAAACTGAACAAGGAGGTTCAACCGCTATGAAAAAATGGATCGCACTGCTGCTGGCTGCGGCAATGCTGCTGGCTATGGCAGCCTGCGGAAGCAGCAACGAGGACGATTCCGCCGCGCAGGTGTCGGAGACTATACAGGACACCGCCCAGACTGAGGCCGAAGAGGAAACCGAGGTCGAGACGGCAGAGGAGACCGCCGCACCGGCGGACGAGAGCCAGGTTTATATTAACCCCCTGACCGGCGAGGTCACGGACACGGATATTTCCGCCAACCGGCCCATCGCCGTCATGCTGAATCTGCTGAAAATATCCATCCCCCAGAGCGGCAACGGCAGCGCGGATATGTTCATTGAGGCCACGGAGGAGGGCGGCATCACCCGCATCATGGCACTCTATCAGGACATCTCCGGCGCGGGCACGCTGGGAACCATCCGCTCCACACGGGAGTATTTCACCCTGCTCGCCATGGGCTTTGACGCGCTGATGGTACACGCCGGCGGCAGCAGCTATGCGCTGAATCTGCTCAGCGACACGGGCTATGAATCCATCAACTTCCTGACCATCGGCGACAGCCTCTACTGGCGGGACAGCTACCGGCTGAATAACGTCGGCACCGAGCACAGTATGTATACCTCCAGCGACCTAATTGAGGGCTATCTGGAGACCACCACCAAGCGCACCGTCCACGAGGACAGCTTTGTCTCCCCCTATACCTTCACAGAGGACGGAACGCCCGAAAGCGGCGCCAGCGCCACGGACGTGACTGTATCCTACTCTGACTACAAGGACACTGAGTTTGTCTATGACGAGGCCACCGGCGACTACGCTGTCTATTTCTTCGGCGGCGACCCCTATATTGACGAGAACACCGGCGAGCAGGTGACGGTCACAAACATCGTCATCGTCCCCACGCTCCAATACACCCGGGACGACGATGGCCGCCAGGCTTACGACCTGACCAGCGGCACGGGTTATTTCGTCTGCGGCGGCAAGTATATCGAAATAAACTGGGAGAAAGGCGATATGTACGACCCGCTGGTATTCGCCAATACCGACGGCTCCCAGCTTGACCTGGGCGTGGGCAAGACCTATATCTGCCTGGTCGGCGATACGCGGCCCATCACGTTTGAATAAATCCTTCCATCCCGCAGCGCCCCTCCGTCAGCTCCTTTACGGGCAGCGGAGGGGCGCTCTGCGGTTGGAGGGTTTTAGGAAGACCGCACACCGTCTAAATCCGGGCGCAAAAAAAGCGCCCGCCGGCGCTTCCACAATGCATTATGCTCTTAAACCAAAATATGCGTCTATGACGCTCCCATAAAAAGAAATAACCCTTGACCACGCGCTTTCTTTCGGGTCAAGGGTTATTTCTGTGAATTCTTAGTATCTAACATCCTTGGTTACCTCTCTTTCTTTTGATTCCCCAGCCAAAGCCACTTTGGATTCAACCTCCGCCCACATTTCTTTTCTTTTTCCACTCCAAGCGAGGTCACTTCTGTGTCGGGTGATGCTTCTCGTCTGTCTCTGGCTTTCAAGGGGTCTGGCCGGCAGCGATTCAATTTTTCCGGCCTTCGAGTCTTTATATTTAAAAGGCTCTTGCCTATGTCTATAAGATACCATACTGTCAAAAAATACGCAAGTGGTAAAATAGACAAATAATAATCAATTTTGTTGTATATTTTAACGATTCAGCCCTTGATATACGCCTCCCGCTCCTGCTGGAACGCTTCAGTCTTATCGAAACCGCAGCCGAACATCTCCGGGCAGAAGCCCCGGTATACACACTCCCGCACCATGCAGCTGGCAAGCTCCGGCTCGCATTCGGCCACCGCATCCTTCACAAGCTGCCAGGCGGCACGGGTCTCCGGGCTGGCGCAGTTGCACAGGCGCTTGCGGCTGATGGTGATAAGCGCCTGGGCGTCCGCCTCGCACTCGTGGTTCACGAGCGCTCCCTGGGGCAGCTCGTTTCTGTCCACGCCGGTGCGGTCGGAGCGCTGGGTCTTCACAAAATGCTCTATGCCTATCTTATGGCGAACGAAATGGACGCTGACCCAATAGGGCAGATTCGTCCACCGCCAGGAAAACTTCATCTTCCGAATGGGAGAATGCTCCGCCAGAATAAGCTCCCGCTTCCACTTGGAATCCGGGTAGGAGCCTTTCGTCTTGCCGATGGTGTTCATGGTGGCGTTTTTAATATCCTGCCAGTTGTCCTCATGCTGGAAAAACAGCAGGCTTGTTTTTTCGTTCTCCATAGATCTGTTCCCTCTCCTTCATCGTTATGAAACAGTATACCACAAAAATCCCGCCAGGGAAAGCCCGGTTTTTTACCCGTATAAATACATATACATGACCCCATAGGCATTGAACGCCACGGCGAGGCCGCCGACCGCAAGCTCCCAGCTTCTCGCCCGGGGCCTGTCCCGCATGGCCAGGTACATCAGCGCAAACGGCAGCATATCGCAGGTATACCTGGCCCCAAACTGCCAGCCGCCCATCGTGCGGTGCATACACAGCAGCAAAAGCTCCAGCGCCATGCCGGCCAGCAGCAGCCCGCCGCCCCGTGCGGACGGCCGGAAGAGGCCCCGGATGGCATAGACGAACACCACGAGATACAAGGGGTTGGCGATATAGAACATAAACCCGTTATAGAGGGAAAAGCTCAGTCTTCCGTCCTCCACAGCGATGGGGCCGAAGAGGATCTGCTTCAAATTGGGCCAGAGATAGCTGATGTGGAACTGGCCGTTTTCCGCACGGACAAACTCCGGCAGATAGTTGTGGCCAAACTCCAGAGGATTGCCAAACCGGGCGTAATTGTAGGCCATCAGCCCGGCGGCGACAATAAACGGCCCTATCAGGCACCGCCACTGACGCAGGACGGCCTGCCGGAGGCCGTATTCCTTCCTGTCCTCCCGGACAAACAGGAAGAAAAACACCGGCAGAAATACGGCGCTCATGGGCCGGCATCCCACCGCCAAGGCCAGAAAGGTGGTGGCCCAGGCCCGCCGCCCCTGAAAGGCGGCCAGCACCCCTGCCAGACAAAACATCATGTTCAGCGCCTGGGCCTGGAACCAGACGCTTCCGTCCGTTGTCATCCACAGCATATTGCTGCCCCAGACGGTAAACAGCGCCCAGAACGCGGCGGTCTTCCCCTCCCTGCCCCGCGTCAGCATGATTTCATAAGCCAGGGCCGCGCTGATAAGGCCGTACAGTCCGCAGACGAAATTGCTGGGCACATCCATGCCGAACAGCAGCACCCAGGGAATCAGCAGCACGGAGGGAACCGGCGGAAAGGACACATAATAGGTATCCTGATAAATGGCCAGCTCCAGCCAGGTATAATTTTCGCCGTTTTCAATATACATCCGTCCCTGGAGCCAGTTCCAGGTCTGGAGGGTATAGCTGTCGCGCACCTGGGCCGCGAAAAGCGTTCCGCCCATCAGGTCGGACAGCAGAACATAGCCCCCCGCCATGACGAGAAGCATGGCGAGCATCGGCCCTCTCTGCCGGAAGGTATTTCCCTCTGTGCGAAGCTGGTACATAGCGCCTCCTTATAAATATGTGCGGGAATGGATAAAATTGAAGTCGAGATATTTTGAGTTCAAGCGAGAAATCAGGAGATAAAACGAGCTTTAAAGGAAATTTTCAATTTCACTGTTGACATCTTTTCACAACTGTGCTATAAAATAAGTCGTTTGCAATAGTTTATCGAAGGCGCAGGCCTTTGTCAAATTAATTCATCTTATTAAAAAATAAATCAGCGGAGGAGAACACAATGAGCACGACTATGGTCAAACCTGCCGACGTCGTCCGCAAATGGTATGTGATCGACGCTGCGGGCAAGCCCATGGGCAAGACCGCCGTCATCGCCGCAGACCTGCTGCGCGGCAAGCGGAAGGTCGATTACACCCCCCATGTTGACTGTGGTGACTATGTTATCATCATCAACGCCGAAAAGGCTGTTCTGACCGGCAAAAAGCTGGAGCAGAAATATTACCGCACCCATTCTGGGTATCCCGGCGGCCTTCACGAGACGCAGTATGCACGTCTGATGAAAGAGAAGCCGGAGCTTGCCATGCGCCTCGCCGTGCGCGGTATGCTGCAGAAAAATGCCATGGCGAAAAATCAGCTCACCCGCCTGCGTATCTTCCGGGGCGAGGAGCACATCCATCAGGCCCAGAAGCCTGAGGCGTATGTGGAAGGAGGCAACAACTAATGGCTACCTATCAGTCTAAGCGTCCCTATATGTACGGCACCGGCCGGCGGAAATCCTCCGTGGCCCGCGTCCATCTCATCCCCGGCGGCAGCGGCCAGATCACCATCAACGGCCGCGACATCGACGATTATTTCGGTCTTGAGACCCTCAAGCTCATCGTCCGTCAGCCCCTCGTGACCACCGGCACGCTCGGCAAGGTTGACATCGAAGCCACCGTCTCCGGCGGCGGTGTGACCGGCCAGGCCGGCGCTATCCGCCACGGTGTTGCCCGCGCCCTCCTGCTGGTGGACGAAAACTACCGCGCTCCCCTGAAGGCCGCCGGCTTCCTGACCCGCGACCCGCGCATGAAGGAGCGCAAGAAATACGGCCTCAAGGCCGCCCGCCGCGCGCCCCAGTTCTCCAAGCGCTGATTTTGGCCCTGGAAGTCTGCTTTCGCCGGCGCGTAAACGAAGGATAAATCCTTATCCAAGGTTTATCATAGAGTTTCAATCACTAAAAACTTTTATTATCTTTAGGAGGTATCATCATTATGGCACAGCCTTTGGCCGATTATGTCAAGCTGCCTGAGCTTGACGAGTACAAAGAGTGGTTTAAGGATTTCGCCGACCTGTATCGTGAGGACGGCATCCTGCAGGTGACCTGGCACACCAAGGACGGCCCCATGCACCACAGCGGTATGTCCCACCGGGCCATGAGCCAGCTGACCCGCATCCTGTCCCTGGACTGGAAGAACGAGATCATCATCTTCACCCACGTGGGCGACAACTGGATGATCGAGTCCGACGCGAACGGCTGGGAGACCTATTCCGAGCTGCCCACCCAGCGTTTCCAGCATCAGTATTTTGACGACACCAACCTCATCAAGAACATGGTGTTCGACCTGGACGTGCCCACCATCGGCGCCATCCCCGGCCCCGGCTTCCACTGGGATTCCGCTATGCTGTGCGACGTGACCATCTGCACCGAGGACACCAAGATGGAGGTTCCCCATGCGCAGGGCGGCCTGGTTCCCGGCGACGGCATGGGTCTGATGGCTCAGCACTTCTTCGGCACCAAGCGCGGCAACTACTACATGATGACTACCCGTCAGTTCACCGCTCAGGATATGCTGGACGGCGGCATGGTCAGCGAGGTCGTGCCCAAGGGCAAGGCTCTGGAGCGTGCCTGGGAGATCGCCCGTATGTGGAAGACCATGCCCTATGAGAACCGCACCATCATGGCCAACCTTGCCAAGCGTCCTCTCAAGAAGCTGTTCGTCGAGGATCTGAAGCTGCACACTGTTTCCGAGCAGTACGGCTCCCTCCTCCGCATCGCCGACGGCTCCCTGGGCGACGAGAACTCCGCTCAGCAGGACGAGAAGTACATCTCCCGTGTCAACGACTGGCGTTATGCCACCACCGACATGGAGCAGCCCCAGACCGCTGAGTCCTGGCGCTCCATGCCCAAGAAGGCCGGCGAGTGGTTCAAGCAGGTCGAAGAGGGCAAGATTGAGAATCCTTACGTCTTCGAGCACAGCAACGAGCCTGACTGGTACAAGGCGTAATCACCAGAAGAAAGCAAGCTTAGCTTGCGCCCCGCAAGAGGGCGATAAAAAGAATATTTTCCCGGCCAGCAGCTTCGCTGCTGGCCGCTTTTTATACGACCAAACCGCGCAAGCCATACGTCCCTGCGCCACGGCCTGCGGTTTTATCAGATGCACAAACGAGGCAGCCCGAATTGGACTGCCTCGTTTTCTGTTGTGTGTATACTTTTTCTATCTCTGTCCCTTGTCGTAGGGGACGCCTTCTGCTTTAGGAGCGCGGGAGTTTTTGGAGGTGAAGGCCAGAACCAGCAGAGTGATGACATAGGGCAGGAGACGATAGAAGTTGGCGTTCAGGCCGATGGTGGTCAGCCCATAAATGCCGTCGCCGTTGATGTCGATGCTGGAATAGGAGGCGGCGATGCACTTGAACAGGCCGAACAGCAGGGACGCCCCGGCGATGTTCAGGGGCTTCCAGTTGCCGAATATCATAACCGCCAGGGCCAGGAAGCCGAACCCGGCCACGTCTCCGTTGGCGGAGCAGTTGGTAGTGGTCAGGGCGTACACAAAGCCGCCCATACCGGCCAGAGCGCCGGATATGACCACGCCTGTATACCGCATACGCACCACGTTGATTCCCAGGGAATCCGCCGCCTGTGGATTTTCGCCGCAGGAGCGGAGCCGCAGGCCGAAGCGGGTCTTATACAGAATAACGGACAAAACGATGAACACAATGATACATATGTAGGTGGAAAGATACACCTTATTCAAAAATGTATCCACAAAGAAATTCGATGTGTCCGAATCGATGCCCAGCATGGCCTTTTTAATCATGAACCAGCTCGCCGCATCGCCGCTGGCCATTTGCAGGGTGTTCTGGTTCGCGATAATGCGGATGAGAAACAGCACCAAAGCCGGGGCCAGCAGGTTCAGGGCCGTGCCACCGATGGTCTGATCCGCCTTCAGATTGATGGCGGCAAAGGCCAGCAGCAGCGAGAACACCGCGCCCAGCAGGGCGGCCACCAGCATGGTCAGGCACATGAAGCCCTGGAGGGCCAGATAGTTGCTCATCTCCTTGGCCACGTCGAATACACCAGCCTGCTGCATGACACGCACGAACAGCACGCCCACGAACGCGCCGAAGATCATAATGCCCTCCAGCGCCAGGTTTATGATACCGCTCCGCTCGGCGAACACACCGGCCAGGGCCACAATCATCAGGGGAACGGCATATATCAGGGTCTGACGAATTAGAAAACTCATTGCTCGCTGGCCTCCTTTCCGGCCTCCGCCGTGTCTGTTTGCACCGCAGCCTCCGCCGTCTGCTCCGGGGCAGGTTCTGTCTCCTCGCCGAGAGTTTCCGGCTCCGCAGGAGGATCCGCCGGGGCGACAGTGCGTTTTTTCCTGCCGCTTATCCACATCTTAATGACCAGGGAGAAGGCGGACAGATACACAATCACGGCGATGATAACATCGGTGATATATTCGTTATAGGCCGTCAGGTTGGTAAGCTGCAAACCCGCAATGTCCAGCATGGACATGAACAGAGCGGTGAATATAACGCCGATGGGGTTGTTGGCCGCCAGCAGCGCCACCGGGATGCCGGTAAAGCCGGCGTCAGGCAGGGACTGATAGGTTGACCAGTAAAACTCCGTGTTGCCGGAGAGATAATACAGCGATCCGGCAGCGGCGGCCAGCGCCCCCGCGATGGCCATGGACAGCACGATGCTGCGTTTGTCCTTGATGCCGGCGTATTTCGCCGCATAGCGGTTGGCGCCGCAGGCCTTCAGCTCATAGCCGAAGGTGGTCTTGGTCAGCATGATATATACAATAATGGCCAAAACAATGGCAATGATAATACCGCCGTTCACCTGGGAGCCGGGAAACAGCTTATCCAGTCCCATCTTGGGGGTCTGAACATTATTATAAGCGGTCGTATAGATATAGCCGGACTTGCTGTTATCCACCATGTTTTTCAGATTGCTGACATCAAAGACCCATGTGACCACATTGGCCGCAATCCAGTTAGTCATGATGCAGGCCAGCACCTCGTTGATGTTCAAAAACGCCTTCAGCATACCGGGGATCGCTCCCCAGACGGCCCCCGCCGCTATGCCGCCCAGAAACGCCAGTATCCAGATAATCCAGGGCGGCACCACAGAGGAGGGAATCTCCAGCGCGATGAACAGGGTGGCCGCCGTACCTGCCAGATACTGACCCGGCGCGCCGATGTTAAACAGGCCGGTCTTGAACGCCACCGCCACGGAAAGGCCCGTCAGAATGAGCGGCGTGGCGCGAAACAGCATATTGCCGATGTTGGTGCCGTTGAAGCCGAAGGTCAGGGCTCCGGCCTCCCGCCCGGTGCTGAACAGGCCCAGCACCATGAGCTGTATGCCCTCCCAGGCGCTTTTCAGGGAAAGGCTCTCGCTTGTCAGGCCGGTAATAAGGATGACCACCGCGCCCACAGCCAGGCCAATCAGGATGGAGATAAGCGAGGCCATGACCGTGCGGGTAGCGTCCTTCCGCCAGAAGGCGGCCAGCTTTCCGTCCTTTTTCATGCGCTCTCCTCCTTCCTGTCCTGCCGCTTGGCGCCGGCCATATAAAGACCCAGCTCCTCCACGGTGGTGGTTTTGGGGTCAAGCTCGCCCACGATCTCCCCCTCATACATGACCAGGATGCGGTCGGAAAGGTTCATCACCTCATCCAGCTCCAGGGACACCAGCAGCACAGCCTTCCCCGCGTCCCGCTGGGCCACAAGCTGACCGTGGATATATTCTATCGCGCCCACATCCAGGCCGCGGGTGGGCTGGACGGCCACGATGAGCGGCAGGTCCCGGTCGATCTCCCGGGCCACGATGGCCTTCTGCTGGTTGCCGCCGGACATACTCCGGGCAATGGTAACAGGCCCCTGGCCGGAGCGGACGTCATATTGCTCGATGAGCTGCTCGGCATAGGCGCGAACCTCGTCAAAGCGGATGAAGCCGTGGTTCTGGAATCGCGGCTCATAGTATTTTTGCAGCACAAGATTCTGCTCCAGGGTATAATCCAGCACCAGACCGTGCTTGTGTCTGTCCTCCGGGATATGGCTCATGCCCGTCTGGCTGCGGCTGCGGATGGAGGCGTGGGTCACATCCTGGCCGCAGAGGGTGATTGTCCCGCCGGAGGAGCGTTCCAGCCCAGTCAGGGCCTGGACAAACTCCGTCTGCCCGTTGCCGTCGATACCGGCGACGCAGACAATCTCCCCTGCGTGGACGGTGAAGGAAACGTCCTTCACCGCGTCCCCCTTGTGCAGATGGGAGGGAACGGAAAAATGCTCCAGCGTCAGAATCGGCTCCTTCGGCTGGGCGGGGCCTTTTTCCACCACAAGCTGAACGGGGCGGCCCACCATCATGCGGGACAGCTCCTCCTTGGAGGTGCTTTTGGTGTCGATGGTGCCCACATATTTCCCCTTGCGCAACACCGTGACCCGGTCGGAAACCTCCATGATTTCATTGAGCTTATGGGAGATGAACAAAATGCTCTTGCCCTCTTTGGTCAGGTTTCGCATGGTGTGCATCAGCTCTTCAATTTCCTGGGGCGTCAGGACGGCGGTGGGTTCGTCAAAAATCAGGATCTCATTGTCCCGATAGAGCATTTTCAGGATTTCCACCCGCTGCTGCATCCCTACGGTGATGTCCTCTATCTTCGCGTCCAGGTCAACATGCAGGCCGTATTGCTCCTCCAGAGCCTCTACACGTTTCCGGGCCTCCTTCTTCTGCAAAAAGCCGAGCTTGGTGTCCTCCGCCCCCAGGATGATGTTATCCAAGACGGTGAACACCTCCACCAGCTGAAAGTGCTGATGCACCATGCCGATGTGCAGGGCGGTGGCGTCGTTGGGGCTATTGATGGTGACGGTCTGGCCGTTTTTCCGTATCTCTCCGGCCTCCGGCTGATACAGGCCGAACAGCACGCTCATCAGCGTGGATTTGCCCGCGCCGTTCTCGCCCAGCAGGGCATGTATCTCCACCCGGCGAAGCTGCAGGGTTATATCGTCGTTTGCGATGATGCCCGGAAATTCCTTGGTGATGTGGAGCATCTCAATGATGTATTCGCTTTCGGTATGTTCGCTGTCAGGCAATGCCTTTCCCCCTCTCTGGTGTCATTTCAAAAAAGACCAGGCGGATGCCTGGTCTTTTTTGGTTCTCGGAATATCACTCGACGTAGTTGATGGTGACATGATCGAAGGTCAGCTCGGCGACGCTCTCAGGATATTCGGCATCAACCACCAGGCTGCCGTCCTTCAGCGCGGCCAGCAGCTCCTCATAGTCCTCAACAGAGAAGTTCTCCAGGCTCCAGGTGTCGGTGGGCAGGCCCACGGCGTCGTCGTTCACGCCCAGGCTGGTGCTGGCACCGCCGATGTCGTCCCACTCGCCGTCAAAATACTTGCCGATGGCCCAGCTTGTAGCGGAGCTCAGGCCCTTCATGGCGGAGGTAACGACCGTGTCGGACTCATAGGACTGGTCAACGTCCACGCCAATCACAGCGCCGTCGTTCTCAGCGGCAGCCGCAACGATGGAGTCGAACATGGAGCCGCCGCAGGCGAACACGATCTCAACGCCGTTTTCATACCAGCCGCTAATCATGGTCTGCAGCTCAGGGGAAGCCTGGAAGCTGGAGCCATACAGCCAGGAGTAGTTGATGGTCACATCCACGCCCAGAGCCTCGGCCGCAGCCTCAGCGCCCTGGAGGAAGCCATAGCCATACCGGCAGCAGGCGGAGTTGGTGCCGCCGCCGCCGCCGCTGAAGCCAAGGCTGGTATAGCCCTCAGCCACGACAGCGTAGCCGGCGAAGTAGCCGCTCTGCTCCTCCTGGAAGGCGATGCCGGCGACATTCGTCAGCACGTTGCCGTCCTCGTCATACAGGGCATAGCCGTCGATGAAGATGAACTGCACGTCGGGATAGGCGATAGCAGCCGCGGTCAGAGCATCCTCCTGCATATAACCGGCGCAGACAACGACCTGCGCGCCGTTCTCGCAGGCGCTTACCATGGCATCGTAGCGGTCGTCATTGGTGGCCTCGGAGCCGTTGGCGGGCTGATAGTACTTATAGGACAGGCCGTTTTCATAGGCATAGAGCTTCACGCCGTCAAAGGTGCCCTGGTTGAAGGACTTGTCCTTCAGCTGGCCCACGTCTGTGATGAAGGCGATATCATAGGTGCCGTCGTCAGAGGTCATGGTATCGGCGATGTCGTCCGCGCTGGCGACCTCGGCGACCTCTTCGGTCTCCTCAGTCTCGGCGGCTTCCTCGGTCTCCTCCGCCTCATCGGCGGTCTCCTCGGTCTCGGTGGCCTCCACGGTCTCTTCGGTCTCAGTTTCTTCGGTCTCACTGGAGCTGCTGGAGCAGCCCGCCATCAGGCCAAAGATCATGCAGAGAGCCAAAAGCAGTGCAAGTGTCTTTTTCATGGTTGTCCTCCTTAAAATAAATTTTGATTTCATCCGATGTTTCGGTTTGTCCGAACAATTTAAATTATACCATGTCCACACCCAGACTTCAAGCGTTCACCTGATAAACTGGAAACAAAAATTTCACGATTTTTTGAAGCATTTTTTAAAATTTGCCCATACCCCATTCCCCTTTTCCCCGGTCATCCTTGCAGGAAGCCCCAAATCGTGCTATAATCCTAACATAGAAGCGAACGCAGGAGGTGCGCGGCATGGGAAATGTACTGACCATCGGCATCGCCGGAGGAACCGGCAGCGGCAAGACCACCATCACCCGCCGCCTTCAGCGGCGGTTCGGGAACGATATATGCACCCTGTACCACGACAACTACTATAAGGCCCACGACAGCCTGACGCTGGAGGAACGGGCCAGACTCAACTATGACCAGCCGGACGCCTTTGACACGGAGCTTTTAGCGGAGCATCTGGCCCTTCTGCGCCAGGGGCGGGCGGTGGCCTGCCCGGTGTACGACTACGCCGTCCACAACCGGGCGGCCCAGACCCAACTGATCCAGCCCGCCCCCGTGGTGCTGGTGGAGGGCATCCTGATTTTGCAGAGTCCCGCCCTGTGCGATATGCTGGACATCAAGGTGTTTGTGGACGCGGACGCAGACGTGCGCATCCTGCGGCGCATCGTCCGGGACGTGCGAGACAGGGGCCGGAGCCTGGAATCCGTGGTAAACCAATATCTGACCACCGTCAAGCCCATGCACGAGCAATATGTGGAGCCGTCCCGCCGCCAGGCGGACATCATCATCCCGGAGGGCGGACACAACGAGGTGGCCATGGCCCTGCTCATCGAACGCATACGGGCACATCTGGAGGAGGAAAAACAAAATGGCTAAGCTATACTTTAAATATGGGGCGATGGGCTCATCCAAATCCGCCCAGGCCCTTATCACAAAATTCAACTATGAAGAGCAGGGTATGCGCTGCTGGCTCATAAAGCCCGCCACAGACACCAGAGACGGGGCAGACATCATCCGTTCCCGCATCGGCCTGGAATGTCAGGGGGACGTGATCGCCCCGGAGGACAACCTGGGCGACCTATATCAGGCCGCCGGATGGTGCGACGTGATCATCGCGGACGAGGCCCAGTTCTTCACCCCGGCTCAGATCGACCAGCTCCGGGAAATAGTCGATCAGGCGGACGTGCCGGTGCTCTGCTTCGGCCTGCGGACGGATTTTCTCACCCATCTGTTCCCCGGCGCCCGGCGGCTGATGGAGGTGGCCGATTCCATCACGGAAATCAAGACCATCTGCACCTGCGGACGGAAGGCAGTTGTGAACGCCCGCCTGGACGAAAACGGCCGCATCCTCACGGAGGGCCAGCAGGTCATGCTGGGCGGCAACGAGAGCTACACCGCCATGTGTCACCAGTGCTGGACGCGCAAGATACAGGAGCAGGCACAGGAACAGTAACCCGCAAGCACCCGAAACTTTCAGGGCCGCGTCGAAGGACACGGCCCTTTCATATACGGCGCTTTACAGCGCAGAAGACAGGAGACGGCATTAAAAATGAAAAAGAAGGAAAACACACCGGCAACAGGAGAGGCTCGGGAGCGCGCCCAATATGAACGGATGACGCAGTCCTCCATCCCCTCGCTGGTGGTGCGGATGTCCATTCCCACCATTGTCAGCATGATGGTCACAAACATCTATAACCTGGTAGACACCGCCTTTGTGGGACAGCTTGGCAACAGCGCCAGCGCGGCGGTGGGGGTGGTGTTCGGGTTCATGTCCATCATCCAGGCTATTGGCTTCATGATTGGCCAAGGCTCCGGCAGTCTCATCTCCCGGGAGCTGGGCCGCCGGGACAGGGCGGACGCGGTGACAACCGCCTCCACTGGTTTCTTTCTCGCTCTAGGGGCCGGGCTTTTGCTGGCTGTGGGATGCTTCCTGTTTCTTGACCCCCTGGTCATGCTTCTGGGCAGCACGGAGACGGCGGCCCCCTACGCCAAGACCTATATTTCCTATATCCTTCTGGCCACCCCGTTTATGACCGCCGTGTTCGTGATGAACAACATCCTCCGCTATGAGGGCAAGGCCTCTCTGGGCATGGCGGGCCTTTTGACCGGTGCGATATTAAATATCGTTGGCGACCCTATTTTTATGTTCGTCCTGGACATGGGCATCGCCGGGGCAGGGCTTTCCACAGCTCTGAGCCAGATCATCAGCTTTTTCGTCCTGCTGAGTATGTTCCTACGCGGCAAGACCTCCACCCGTATTTCCCTACGGGCGGTGGCGCTGAAGGGGCGGCTTGTACTGGACATATTAACCACCGGCTTTCCCAGCCTTCTGCGCCAAGGGCTGAACAGCCTGGCCACCATCCTACTGAACGACTGCGCCGGGGCCTATGGGGACGAGGCCGTCGCCGCCATGAGCATTGTCTCCCGCATTGGATTTTTCGTTTTCTCTATCGCCCTGGGGGTGGGTCAGGGGTTCCAGCCCATCTGCGGCTTCAACTACGGAGCGGGAAAATATGGCCGGGTGCGCCGGGCCTTCTGGTTCACCGTGGCCTTATCGGAGGGGCTGATGGCCGTGGCCGCCGTGGTGGTGCTGCTCTTCTCCGGCGGGCTTATCGGCCTGTTTCGGAATGACCCCACGGTCATCTCCATCGGCACCCGCGCCCTGCGGCTTTACTGCGTGGCCCAGCTTTTCCTGCCCATTTGCATGGTAACGGAAATGCTCTACCAAAGCACCGGCCACAAGGGAGGCGCGGCCATCCTGTCCTCCCTTCGGGGCGGGCTGCTGTTCATCCCCCTGCTTTTGATTCTCGTCCGCCTCCGGGGCCTTGCCGGCATCCAGGAGGCCCAGCCCCTCGCCTACGTTCTGGCCCTTCTCCCCTCCATCTGGTTCATGCTCCGCCTGTTCAAAAATCTTCCCAAAGAGGACGCTCCGGTTGGCGAGGGGTGAGGGATCTTTCCGCCAAACGAAACACGACGTAATATTAACCAAATTAAGCTGCACACCTTATCCTTGACATCTCCGCGCAAGGTGCATATAATAGAATTATCATAATTATGCTAATTTTCATGGAGGTAAGCCTATGAATATGATTCGTCCTGTTTCCGACCTGCGAAATAATTTTGCTGAAATCTCCCATACTGTCCATGAAACCAAGCAGCCGGTTTTTCTGACAAAAAATGGCTATGGCGACATGGTCGTTTTGAGCATGGAGGCCTATGAAAGCCTCCAGCTTGACAGCGAGATATACGCCAAGCTCCAGGCCGCAGAGCGAGAGGCAGAGGAAACCCAGGAACGCTTCTCCTCCAAGGACGTGCTGAAAGCCATGCGGGAGGCAGCGGAGGGTGTATAAGCTTGAGTATCTGCCTCTTGCCAGACGGGACATGGCGGAGATCATCACCTATATCAGCCATGAGTTGCACAACCGCGCCGGGGCGGATCGTATGATTACGCAGCTTACGGAGGCCGGTGAGCGTATCGCAGAATTTCCTTACGCAAATCCCATCTATCATCCTATACGGCCCCTTCGGCATGATTACCGCAAAGCTGTAGTCGGAAATTATATCATGCTGTACTGGACGGATGAATCAAGCCAAACCGTCACCGTCGCCCGTGTGATTTACGGGCGCAGAGACTACGGAAAGCTGATGAAATAGTTTTCCTCATTTCCGAAGCATAATTGTAATCCTGGTGCCTATTCCTTCATAGGACGTAACCTGGAAGTGGCCGCCGTGCTTGGCTATGATCCATTTGGCGATGGACAGGCCCAGGCCGCTGCCGCCGGTGGCGCCGGTGCGGGCGGCGTCGGCCCGGAAGAAGCGGTCGAAAATCCGGGGTACGTCCTCCGGGGCAATGCCCACGCCGTTATCCTGCACCTGGACGCAGGGACGGCCCTCCCCGTCCCGGAACGCGCTGATGGTGATGGGACTTCCGGCAGGAGAATATTTCGCGGCGTTGTCCGTCAGGATACGCACCGCCTGCTTGAGCATGGCCTCGTCCCCGGAAACGGGGAGGGGGCCTTCCGCTTTCAGGGCGTATTCATGAGCCGGATCGATCATCTGGTATTCCTTCCAGACCTCCCCAGCCAGGGCGGCCAGGTCAAGCTCCTTCATGGTCAGCTCCTGGCGGCCCGAATCCCCCCGGGCCAGAAACAATAGCTGCTCCACCAGGCGCTTCATCCGCTCCGTCTCGGTTCTGATGGCGGCAATGCTCTCCTCCAGCACCTGGGGGTCGGTTTTGCCCCAGCGGTCCAGCATATCGGCGTAGCCCTGTATCACGGCGATGGGAGTGCGAAGCTCATGGCTGGCGTCGTCCACAAACCGCACCTGCTGGCGGTAGCCGGTTCGCATACGGGCGAGGAGGTTATTCACCGCCGTCTCCAGCCCGGCCAGGTCGTCGTCCCCGATGTGGAGCTGCTCGTCCGGGGAGGTGCCGTTCAGGTGGTCGATGGCCTCCTCTAAGGACTGGAATTTGCTCACATCGAAGCCGGAGGCGGAAATGCTCTCCGTCACCTGGGCAATGTCGTCGATGGGGCGCAGGTATTTCCGAATCCGCCGGGTGGCACCGGGGGCAGACAGCAGCCATATCACCAGGCGCAGCAGCATTTCCGCCCCCAGGGCAAAGCACAGCCAGAAGAAGAACCCACCCATGTTCACCGTATGGTTCAGGGCCGCATCCCGCTCCTCGGTGTCAGCGGCAGAAAAATCCTGGTCGCCAAAGCTATACACAATGATGTCCGAGAATATATCTTCCCCCTGAAGCTGGGCCTTCACGCACGTCCAGAAGGGCTGCGTCGCCCAGGGACTGTCGGACTGATAATCATAGATTGTTTCATCATTGGCGGCAACACCAAGGCTGACCGACCCCAACTCAAAATAACGGTAGCCCCTGGCCAAATGATCCAGGGTACCCACCTCCAGGGCGGCGCACCAGACCGCAACCGCCACGGCCCCGATAACAAGGGACTGCCACAGGATAGCCCACAGCTTTTTCCATTGCAAACTCCAGGCAATGCGCCGGGCAATGGAGTTCGTGCGGCCACCGCTTCGATGGGCCTCCCGCCGCTGCCGCTTTTGATGCTTGGCCGCCCGCTCCGCCTTCGCCTTGGCCCGCGCCTCTCTGGCGGCCCTCATGGCTCCTTGTCCTTCAAAACGTAGCCGACCCCCCGGACGGTGTGGATCAGCTTTACCCCAAAGGCGTCGTCTATCTTCTGGCGGAGATAGCGGATGTAAACGTCCACCACGTTGGTCTCCCCCATATAGTCGTAGCCCCAGACCTTTTCCATCAGCACGTCCCGGCTGAGAACGCTGCCCAGACTCTCACTCATGGTTTGCAGCCGGAGTAACTGCGTGAATGACAGATTCACCAGCTCCGTCCCATACAGCCCGGTATGGCGGGCGGGATCCAGGGTCAGCGCCCCGCAGGTGAGGGCTTCCGGCGGCTTCTGCCCGGCGGCCCTGGCCTCCAGGCGGAACACCGCCCGGAGGCGGGCCAGCAGCTCCTCGATGGAAAAGGGCTTGGTGATATAGTCGTTGGCCCCCATGTCCAGGCCGCTGACCTTGTCCATAACGGAGTCCCGCGCCGTCAGCAGGATGACAGGCAGATCTGAATCGCTCCGCAGGCGGCGCAGCACCTCCAGCCCATTCAGCCCCGGCAGCATTACGTCCAGGAGCATCAGGTCATAATGCCCGTTCTGGGCTTTTTCCAGGCCCGTCCGGCCATCAAAGGCTTTGTCCACCCGGTAGCCCTCGTGCTGTAGCTCCAGCTCCAGGAACCGGGCGATTTTTTCCTCGTCCTCCACGATAAGGATTTTTCCCGCCATATTTTCTCTCCTCTGTACGCGCAGGGGCTGTATCGGTTCGGATACAGCCCCTTATTGTTTATCCCTCAAAGCGGTAGGTGCAGCCGCAGCAGAGGCCGATGATACCGGCCAGCACGGTGGCCCATAGGGCGCATATGGCCAGCACCACCAGGGCCAGAACCGGCATGGACAGCACCTGCCGCTCCCGCCGGTATACCACAAACTGCCGCTCTATGCTCCGGCGGAGTAGTCTTTTGATGGTCTCCATGGACTCACTCCTGGCTGTCGTGTCCGTCCTGGCGAAAGGCCTCCTTAATGTCCTCGGCCACCTCGCTGACGTTCTCCATGGCCTTGTTCACGGCCTCCTTCCCCAGCTCCTTGCCCTCAAAGCGATAGGTCACGCCGCAGAACAGACCGATGACCAGCGCGGGGATGGTGAACCAGAAGACGCGCACGGCCAAAATCAGGAGTACCAGCACCGGCACCCGGAAAAGCTGCTTGCCGCGGCGGATGGCCACAAAATCGTTTGCCACGCTCATCTTCCCCAGGCGCTTGATGTAATCCCAGATGACCCGGAAGCCGTTGGTGAAAAACGGCTCCTTCTGGCTGACGTTTTTCACAGGCCGGGGGGGCTGCTGCTTGTCCCATTCCGGGCCGGAGGCGGGGTCTACGTCCACGGCGCGGGTCTTGTTTCTGGCCCGTTCCAGCTCTATCATGGCGTCCAGCATATCCCAGCCGTTCCGCTCCAGGGCGTTTTTCGCTTCCTCTAAGGAGACGCCGGCCTTCTTCGCCAGCAGCTCCGCCATTTCATATCGTTCCACTTGGACGACCTCCTTTTTTGATCTGATGAAAGAATAGCATGACTTACTTAGACAATATGTAATGACCTCCGATTTGTAGAAACGTGGATTTACCTGTATA